>JAAFJC010000049.1 GCA_013297925.1 Comamonadaceae bacterium | reverse complement strand
AGCAAAACGAACTACTGCGCGTGCTCAACTATTCGTAGCGAAGCGCCTGAATAGGCAGGAGCCTGGAAGCCCGGCGAGCAGGATAGAAGCCGAAGAACACGCCGACGAAGGCGGAGAAGCCGACTGCGAGGAAAATGGAGGCGGCTGTCATGCTGACTTGCCAGCCGGCGAAATTGCCGACCGCCCAAGTGGCGATTGCACCGATACCGACGCCAATGGCACCGCCGATGATGGAGAGGGTGACGGCTTCGATGAGGAATTGGGCGAGGATGTCTTTGCCCCTTGCGCCCACAGCCATGCGCAGGCCGATTTCTCGGGTGCGCTCGGTGACGCTCACCAGCATGATGTTCATGATGCCGATGCCGCCGATGATGAGGCTGATGCCGGCCACGGCAGCGAGCAGGAGCGTCATGATGCGACTGCTGGCCTCTTGCGCTTGCAGCATTTCGGTGAGGTTGCGCACGCTGAACGGATCATCCGCACCGGGCTGCACTTTGAAGCGCTGGCGCAGCAGCTCTTTGATGTTGTCTTCCGCCGCCTTCATGCTCTGGCCTTCTTTGACCTTGACGCTGATCGAGCCGATGCGCTTGAGCTTGCCGGGGCTGCCGCCTTGGATGCGGTTGCGGTAGGTGGAAATTGGCACGATGACCACGTCGTCTTGATCTTGCCCGAGAGAGTTTTGGCCTTTGCTGGCCAACACGCCAATGATGGTCACGGGCACTTTTTTCACGCGAATGATTTGATCGATGGGATCGGCATCGCCAAAAAGCTGTGTAGCGACTGTCGGTCCAATGATGGCCACTTTGGCTGAGCCTTGGATTTCTGCGGCTTCGAAGAGGCGGCCGCTGGTGATACCCCAATCGCGCGCTTCCATGTAATCATTATTTGTGCCGAAGATGGAGCTGCTCCAATTGGTGTTGCCAAACACGAGCTGCGCGCCTGTGCGCATCGATGGCGCGGCCACTTGCACTTCGGGTACATCTTTGGCAATAGCCAGCGCATCTTCCTCGGTGAGCGCTTGGCCGGTTTGTGCGCCCAGGCGCACCCCGCCCGCCGTCAGCCCGCCGGGGATCACCAGCATCACATTTGACCCAAGACCTTTGAGCTGCTCCTGCACCCGCTGCGTCGCGCCCTGCCCTACGGCGATCATGGTGATCACCGCGCCCACGCCAATGATGATGCCCAGCATGGTGAGCATGCTTCTGAGCTTATTCGATGCCAATGCTCTTAGGGCGGAGCGCAGGGCGGCTAGGGTATTCATTTCGCCAGTTTAGCGGGTTGGTGGCTTTTGGCGATTGACTTTGCAAAACTTCATTTTGAGAGTCTTAAAGTCAAATACCGGACGCAGAGGGCGCTAAGGTTACGCAGAAGACGCAGAAAAAACCAATACAAGGAATACAAAAAAGGGAACTCCCGCTTTCAACTCGTGCGGCGCTCACCAAGCATGTTTGATTTTTTTGAATTTATTCTGACTTTTCTGCGTCTTCTGCGTAACCTTTGCGTCCTCTGCGTCCGGCTGTTCTCTCTTCTTCACTTCGGATTCAAAACCAACTCAGACGCAAATGAAGAAGGCGCAAGCTGCGAAGGCCGGTATTGCACCGCCGCCCAGTTTTCGCGCATATCTCGATAACGCCGGCTCCAGACGAGCCCGCTTTGGCCGGTTTGGTAGATGAAGCCGCTTTTCTCTAGATCTGCCAAGTCAAACACCTGACGGAAGCTGGCCGCGTGGCGGTTTTGATAGGGGCTTTTTTCGTTGAGCCAGTATTGGCCGACGTTCACCGTCCATGGGTCACCCCCTGTGGGCACGGTCACGTCGAAATATTTGGCCAGCGGCGCGACGTTGCCAAACGGTCGGTGGATGGAGCGAGCCACGTGGGCTTTGCCCCAGCTCCAGGCTTTCACATCCGCGCCCTGAGTCGCTTGGATTTTGTCTAACGCGCGGCCAAGAGCGGCGGCGGATTGCTCCTCGCAGCTTTGCGGGGCACACCAATATTTGCTCGTCTCAGCATCTGCGCCGAGCATGACCTGCTCGACCACGCCTCGGAAATGGCGCTTGCCGTAGAGGCGCTTGAACTTTTCTTCGCCGAGCTTGGGCGTGACGAGGCCCCGCGCGAGCTCATCGGCCCAAGCGGCGAAGATGAGCGGCGCGGCCTGATCCGCTTTCATCGAGCCGTCAAAACCTTTGAATTGCTCAAGCGCAGCTGCAGCCAGCGCATGGGTAGACTTCGTTTTTAATAGCACGGGAGCCAATCTTTTTGCCGGCGTGGAGACAATATCTGCATGAATGCGCTGCATACTGGCCTGATCGTGCTTCGGCGTGGCGGCAAGCAGCGCTTCGATGCGGTCAAAGCGCTCAGGCGTAGCCCAATCCTGCCCCATGAAATGCGGGTAATCGGGGGCGTGGATACGCTGATTGGCCGTTGATATCCAGCCTTTTTTGCCATCATCGGATGGATTTTGCGCGTAAGGCACGTAGCCTGCCCAATCGTATTTGGCTTCCCAGCCGGGTGCGGGTGCGATGCCTTGAATGTCGTTGCCGGGCTGGCGGATGGGGAATCTGCCAACGGCTTTGTAAGCGATGGCGCCGTTCACATCCGCCACCACCATGTTTTGCATCGGTGAATGCCAGTCTTCGCAGGCTTTGAGGAGATCCGCCACGCTTTTGGATTTTTGCGCGGCCCAGCCGGCCACTGGGGTGCGGTTATCCGCATCCAAAGCGCTCCAGCGCAGTGCAATGGCGAATTTCTTTTGATCCAGCACTTCCGCATACTGAGACTGCGCATCGCTTACCACCGGGCCGTGGCGCGTGGCGCGGTAGGTGTAGCTCACCGTAGGGCTGCCTTTGACGGGAATGCTCTCGGTGCGCGTCTCGAAATCTTTCCAACCTTCTGGCGTTTGATACTGCGCTGGGTTGGCCGGGTTGATGCGCTCGATGTACAAATCTTGCACATCGGGCCCGGTATTGGTCACCCCCCAAGCCACCTGCGCTGTGCGCCCCAGAACGATGAACGGCAGGCCAGGAAAGCTTGCGCCAATCACATCCATGCCAGAAGCTTTGGATTGCATTCTGGCGAAATACCAGATGGCGGGCGCGCCCAGGCCGAGGTGCGGGTCATTCGCTAAGAGCGGTTTGCCGCTGGTGCTATTGCTTCCCGCCACCACCCAGTTGTTGCTGCCTTTGCCTTCAATATTGCTCACATCACGGGAGAAAGCGGCCAGGTCGGCCGGAGCAGCCAAAAACGGGTTGCTCCACAGATTCTTAAGGCCAAATTGAGCATGCGCCGGCATAGAATCTACAGAGTTTGCTCCTGTTTTGATAGTGCTTTTGAACACCCCCAAATCTGCGTAAAGCTTGGAAAAATCCACTTTTGAAGCTGGCTGCTCGCCCGGATACGCGGGGAACAACTGCCAGAGCTGGGCGGTGGGCAACTTTTGCGCAGCAGAGAGGCGGGCGAATTCCACCCCCCAATTTCCGCCCAAATCCAGCGCCATCATGAGGCTCCAGCCCACACTATCAGCCGGCTGCCAAAGTGCGGGTTTGACGCCGAGGATATGAAACTCTGGCGGCAGCGCTTGGCCAGAGGTTTGGTAAAAGCTGTTGATGCCTTTGGTGTAGGCCTCCAAAATACCTTGGGTCTCGGCTGGCATGGCAGCAAACTGCTTTTGCGCGGCGCGAACGATGCCTAAGCTGCGCATGAGTTGATCGGTCTCGAGCGTGGCGGGGCCAAAAATTTCGCTTAAGTGCCCATGCATCACGCGCCGATTCGTCTCCAGCTGCCAGCTGCGCTCCTGGGCATGGGTGTAGCCAAGCGCAAAGGCCGCATCGTGATCCGTCTGCGCGAAGATATGCGTCACATCCGAAGCATCGCGCTTGATCTGCACCGGCTGCTGCAAACCTGTCGCTTGTAAGCTGCCAGAAAGCTGCGGCAAACTGCGCCAGACGTACACAGCCAAGGCGATAGAAACCAAAGCCAACAAAAGCAGCAAACCGCCACCAATTTTTTTCATCCAACGCATCTTTTGTCTCCTGATTTTTCGGCATCTATTATCTCTAGCTGCGATCCTCACGTTTACCCGAGCCTCTGCTATCGTTTACGCGCGTTAATGAGTTGTGGATTGAACTATCGTTTGAATAAGATCATTCGATTGAGTTAAGCAATTCTTCTCAACTGATTTATCATGAAGCTCGCCTAAATCAATGATTTGATTGTTGTTTTCACACAAATCTCATCAGTTCGTGCAGGAATGCCTTGCCAAGCTTTCAAGCTTCGATTAACTTAGGGCATTGATAAGAAAAAGACTTCAGGGTATTTGATTTTTTACCAAGGTGTTTACTGATGAGTTGGTTAAAAACTGCATCTGCCTCCTTCTGGGGGGCCGTCGGAATGGCTCCTGTGCCATCGGAGGCTATGCTGGAAGAGCGTACCGAAGAAATACGCCTGTCGATGCTCAGCACCCTGGGCGAAAACGGTGCACTCACCTTCCCAGGGCTGCGCCGCCGGCTGATGTTTGCGGCCGACATTGAAGCACTATGGTATCTGCGCAGCGAATGGATGGGCTCGCTGTCTTCTTTGCATGGCGAGCGTGTTGCAGCCGCGCATTTGCGCAGCATCAATCTTCAGTTTGAAGGTCTGCTGACCAAGGGCATGAATTCTCGGCCCAGCCCTTTGTCATCCAACCGTTGATCAAACCCAAACGGTAAAGTCTTGGGCGTCTACCCGCGTGGTAACAAAGGTGTTCACAAGCGCGCGCTCATCCGCATAGCCAAGGCTCATGCCGCAAACCAGCATTTCGTCCTCGCCTGCGCCGATCATCGGCAGAATAATCTTTGAGAAGCCATTCCAAGCGGCCTGCGGGCAGGTATGCAAACCTTGCGCACGCGCGGCCACCATCAAGCTTTGCAAAAACATGCCGTAATCAAGCAGACTGCCGCGCCCCATGACCTTATCGATGGTGAACATCAAGCCCACGGGCGCGTCGAATAACTTGAAATTGCGCTGATGCTGCGCATGCATGGCAGCTTTGTCACCCTTAGCAATGCCAATCACGCCATACAGACCAAAGCCGCATTCGCGCCGGCGATCAATATAGGGCGAGACCCATTTTTCGGGGTAATAGTCGTAGCTCTCTGAGTACTCTTTGGCCAGCTCTGGATTCGCGCTTATTGCATCGTGCGCAGCGCATGTTTTTTGCACCAACTCATCGCGCTTTGCACCTTGAAGCACATACACCTTCCAAGGCTGCGTATTCGTACCACTTGGCGCGCGGGCAGCGATTTGCAGGATGTGCTCGATTTTTTCTTTTTCTACTTGCTTGGAAAGGAAGGCGCGATTGGAGTAGCGGCTGAGGATGGCCTGATCGACACTGCTGGGGTCTGCAATGTGTGTGGAGACTTGTGGGCTAGCGAGTTGTTCGGTGATTTTCATAAAGATGATTGAGCGCGAGATCAAAGCTGATGATGTTAAGTTTGCGGCGACAACGCGATACGATCAATCGTACCTGTCAGAGGCGTCGCATTGAGGATATTGTCTAACATTGGCGATGTTCTTTCGGCAGCAAGCTTGATTTCTGCCAAGACATCGCTACTCGCGTCGGAGTCGACTTCCACGCGATACGTCGGTTTCGAAAAACCAGGCCTGACGTCATCCGCCATAGCCAGATAGCCTCGAAGATCGTAAGGTGCCTCAACGACGATTCGCAGATGCCGTAGCACAATGCCGCGCAATTGCGACTGCTTGACCCAGCCAATTGTTAAACACGATCCCAAAGCTGCCAATAAAAGTTCCATGGGATCAGGCGCCTCATCAGTCCCCCCGAGGATGACTGGCTCATCTGTGCCCATCTGAAAGGATCTTGCCCTCGCAATCGTTCGCGTGCCATGGCTCCAGTCAGTCGCCACAGAAAAACTACCGGTTGCGCTGGCTGGATCGCGCTGCACGCGCTCACGGGTCGCGAGCAAGGCCTGAGCATTGGGTGCAGCGCGTTCCAGGGAAGCGGATGTACTATCGCCCATCAAGCTCAGCCCTCCCGCCTATCACTTGGCACGTCTGCAGCGCCAGAAGGTTTAATTTGCGTCATTCTGGTGAGCAAATCCGTCAAAGCGAGCTGCTCAGCCGGGCCAAAGTTGCCCAGCATCTCCTGACACAACTTTGCGCGTTCGTCTTGCAAACGCTGCCAGACTGATTTTCCTTTTTGGTCAAGAGAAACCAACACGACACGGCGATCATGCTCATGCCGCAATCGCTCCACCACGCCTTGACTCACCAGCCGATCAATCAGCGATGTTGCGCTGCTAGACGGGATACCCAAGCCATCGGCCAAAGCACGCATGGTGACTGCACCTCGCGCCCCAATCCAGCGCAACGCAGCCATTTCATTGCCATCAAACACCATATCCAGCGCAGCCGTTGCGGCTGAATCAGCGAACCGACCCGTATCTTCCAAAACATCCATGGTGCGAACCAATCTCGACACCAACTCGCCCTTTTTTTTTGCCATGATCGTCTCCTCGTTGCGCGCATTCACCCTTTTGAACCATCCCCCAGTAATAGGCCACGATTCAATATATGCCGACGATGGAATGATACGACATTCGGATCAATGCCATCATGATGCAGGGCTTCGCGCGGCACGCCCCATCATGTAAAACTCTACATTGGGCTGCATTGATGTCATGTTCGCTAGCCGGTTGGACATTCCAAAAAATGCAGCAATCGCGCCAATATCCCAAGCATCTTCCTGCGCGAAGCCATGTGAGCTGAGTTTGGAAAAGTCACTGTCGTCGAGTTTGCCTGCCTCGCGCGATACCTTCAATGCGAAATCGAGCATGGCATGCTGGCGGGGCGTGATGTCAGCCTTGCGCCAATTGACTGAGACCTGATCGGCGAGCAAAGGGGCTTTTTCATACACCCGCAAAATGGCACCATGCGCCACCACACAATAAAGGCATTGATTGGCAGCACTGGTGGCCACCACAATCATTTCCTTCTCGCCCTTGCTGATGCCGCCAGGGCGAAGCATGAGCGCATCGTGGTAGTCCATAAAAGCACGCAATTCATCAGGTCGGTGTGCGAGCACGAGAAACACATTGGGCACGAAGCCCGCTTTGTCTTGAACGGCCTGAATGCGCTGCTGCAAATCCGCCGGCAGCTCAGCGACCTGCGGCACAGGAAAACGGCTGATCACGATCAAAACGCCTTCATGGTGATGTTCACAGGCGTCGGCTGCGCAAGGTTATCGCTCACGGGGCAGCGAGCTTCCACCTCAGAGAGCAAGCGCTGCACATCGGCATCTGACGCGCTTGTCTTCACGCGGATGCTCACGTTGAGCGCCTGATATCCGGCCCTGACTGCTCGGTTGGTTCCTGCAAATTTGGCAGGATCCAAGCTCCCAGCCACCTCAATGTCTGTGGCTGCTATGGGTATGCCCATCTCCTTGGCGATAAAAAAGGTCATGTAATTCAAGCAGCCAGCATGCGCCGCCAAGATGAAATCGAGCGGACTGGGAGCGCCATTTTTGCCACCCAATACTTCCGGCTCGTCCATAAAAATACGAAACGCATGCACATCAGTGATGCTGCGAGCCATGTTGTCGGATTGGGTGCGGACTGAAGCGCTGTACATCTGGGACATGAGAAATCTCCAAAAGGTATGCAACTGATTGCGGTGCAACTCGCCATCGGCAGAAATTGCTACCGATGCCGAATTGTACGTATTTCGGAATAAATATCAAGCCTTCCCATCAGCTTGTGTGCTGCAGCTTTAAAGTGTTTTGAACATTTCAATATGCGCGATGCCCACTTCATCAAAAGGCTCGCCGCG
The DNA here is from genome assembly GCA_013297925.1 of Comamonadaceae bacterium. Taxonomy (GTDB): domain Bacteria; phylum Pseudomonadota; class Gammaproteobacteria; order Burkholderiales; family Burkholderiaceae_C; genus JANMDU01. Next base: position 16,553 of record JAAFJC010000049.1, on the reverse strand, counting down.
TTCTTGGAAGCCTGATTTTGCATAAAAGCCGGCTGCGCTGCGCTGGGCATGGAGGACGACTTCTTTGTCACCTCTTGCTTTTGCTTTTGCAGTGAGAGCATCCAGCACTTGGCGGCCTAGCTGGCTGCCGCGCAGCACGCGCTTGCTCGCCATGCGGCCAATCTTGCCCACGCCGGGTGCATAAACGAGCAATCGCCCGGTGGCCAGTGGCATATCGAGGCGGTTGTAGACGACGGCATGCACGGCCGTTTTATCGGCCTCATCCCATTCGTCTTCCCGAGCAATGCCCTGCTCTTGCACAAACACTTCCGTGCGCACGCTCGCCGCATCGCGCTCCAGCTCTTGCCAAGTGCCCACTTTTACGCGCGACATGGCTTCGCCTTGTTCATAGCCTTCGAGCATGGCACGCAGGCTATCGGGTACGCGGCGCGAGGTTTGCGTGGCGGGATCGGCATATACATAAAGCAGCTCGCCGCTTACGAGCAATTTATCGCCATGGAAAATGCCGCCGAGCATTTGCATAGAAGAGTTGCCAATCTTCGCGCAGCGCATGCCAATATCCAGCACATCGTCATACTTGGCCGAAGCGTTGTATTCCAGCGTGGCTTTCTTCACGTAAAGATCACCACCCAGCTGGTGCATGGCTTCTTCGTAAGGCAAGGCCAAGCCGCGCCAATAATCTGCCACCGCTGTGTCGAGATACATCAAATAGTGGCCGTTGAAGACGATTTTTTGCATATCCACCTCGGCCCAGCGCACGCGCAGGCGGTGGAAAAATCTGAAGTCTTGTCTGTTCATAAGTTGAAAGCGGTTTTTAGGGCGAGCGCAGCGTCTTGCTGAAACTGCCGCGCCTCGGGCAGGATTCTGCCCATTTTGATGAACTCATGCGTCACGCCTTGATAAATTTCCAGATTGACCGTCACGCCTGCGGCTCGCAGCGCATCGGCGTATTGCAGGCCTTCATCGTGCAGCGGGTCGCATTCTGCGAGGAAGAGTGCAAGCGGTGCTAAATCACTGAAATTCTCAGCATTTAGGGGAGAAAATCGCCAGTCGCCGGCGTATTCTCTGCGCAGAGCGCTATCATTAAAATAGCGAATATGTGCTTCTTCCAATACATAGCCTTCGGTATAAGCACGGCGCGAATCGCTGATGGTCTCGGTCAATGTGCCCGGATAAATCAGCAACTGCAAGGCTAACGATAAACCTGCATCTCTCGCCATGTGGCTGCAAACTGCGGCCAGTTTGCCACCCGCGCTGTCGCCCCCAACGGCAATCCGCTGCGCATCCAAGCCGAGCGCATTAGCCTGCTCGCGGAGCCACAACAAAGCATCCCAAGCATCGTTTTGCGCAGCCGGAAACGGATGCTCTGGCGCGAGGCGGTAGTCCACCGAGAGCACGGCTGCGCCTGAGAGCTGGCTCAACTTGCGGCACAAAACATCGTGCGTTTGAACGCTGCCAATCACCAAGCCACCGCCGTGAAAGAACAGCAGCACAGGCAGTTTTTCAAGCGACGGCGCATACAAACGCACCGGAATCTGCGAGCCGTCTCTGCTCGTGAAGCTCAAATCCTCCATCCGAGCCAGCTGCGCCTTCGGTACTTCCAATACATCCGCGCCTTTTTCATAAGCTTCGCGCGCCTGCGCAGGCGTGAGCTGATGCATGGGCGTGTGCTGCGCCCGCGCCATGCGCGTGAGCACGCCTTGCATGGCAGGAGTCAGGACTGCGGAAGCTGAGCCAGGAGCAAGAAGTGTCACGCTTACTTAAAGCTCACGCTCACCGGCTTCGCACCGGGCAAGCCGGCATAGGTTACCGTTACTTTCATGCCCGCTTTGGGTGGCACGAGTGGGGAGAACGAGCCCAAGCTGATCAGCTGCCCCACCTTCATGCTCTGCCCTTCTTTGGCCAAGGCTTGGGCAAGCCAAACCACGGCATTCAAAGGATGCTCCAAGATGTCTGAGCCTTTGCCACCGCCCAGATTTGCTCCGGCTGCATCCGTCATCGTTACTTGCATATCGCGCAGCGCATCGAGCATTTGGTATTTCTCAGCGCGCATTGCAGGCGAGGCAATTGGCTGCCCCAGCACGCCCAAGCGCGCCCCTACATTGATCGCTTGAATAGCCGCCCCATTGAGCCGCGGCGGCGCTTGCACCACCAGATCTGGCAGCTCGATGAAAGGAATGATCTGATCAATCGCATTGAGCACATCCATCGGCGTCTTGGCTGAATTGATCGCCTCGCTGCTCACGCGCACCAGCATATCTGCTTCAAACAGGGCACGTGCGCCAAAGGCGGCATCCACCGCTGTGCCGTCTTTCAGGAGCATGTTTTCATAGAGCTTGCCCCACACGGGTTGTGTCGCATTGAAGCGTTTTTGCACCGCGGGATTGGTCAGTCCGGCTTTATAGCCCACCAGCTTTGCCCCTTGCTTTTCCATCATCGCCGTGAGCTTGCCTCGGCTGCAGGCGCCAGCCTCATCGGTCAAACCTTCGGGGTTGACAGCGGGCGTTTTGGCGGTGTAGCTTGCCAAGAGCGCGGCCACATCGGTGTCGCTCATGCAAGCCTGAGCCTGAAAAGAAACCGTTGCCAGCACCATCGCTGAAACAATCCACTGTGTTTTCATGAGTCGCATTGCTATCTCCAAGGTGTAAAGTAAGCCATCTTACAAAACAAATCGAGACTCCGCACCATGGCTTTTATCTACTACCTCACCCACATCCAGTTTGATCACGGCGCGATCAAACTGCTCAAATCCGAATGCGAGCGTGTGGGCGTCCAACGGCCCATGATCGTGACCGACAAAGGCGTGCGCGCCGCAGGCATTGTGGATACTGCGATTGCAGCCTTGGGCGCACAGCCCGCTGCCATCTTTGACGATGTGCCGAGCAACCCGACCGAGGCAGCTGTACAAGCCGGCTTGCTCGCCTACCGCGCTGGCAATTGCGATGGCATCATCGCCATCGGTGGCGGCTCAGCCATTGATTGCGCCAAAGGCATCTCTATCCTTGTTCCTCAAGGCGGCGTGCTCAAGACTTACGCCACCATCGAAGGCGGCTCACCCCTGATCAGCGACTCCATCGCCCCCATCATCGCCGTGCCCACCACCAGCGGCACTGGCTCCGAAGTGGCACGCGGTGCAATCATCATTGTTGAAGATGGCCGCAAGCTCGGCTTTCATAGCTGGCACCTCGTGCCCAAAGCCGCCATCTGTGATCCACAGCTCACGCTCGGCCTGCCCGCTGGGCTGACTGCCGCCACAGGCATGGATGCAATAGCGCATTGCATCGAAGCTTTCCTCGCGCCAGCGTTTAACCCACCTGCAGACGGCATCGCGCTGGACGGCCTGCGCCGAGGCTGGGCTCACATTGAGCGCGCCACCAAAAACGGCGCTGATGCGGAAGCGCGTTTCCAACTCATGAGCGCCAGCATGCAAGGCGCCATGGCCTTCCAAAAAGGCCTAGGCTGCGTGCACAGCCTCTCTCACAGCTTGGGCGGCGTGAACCCCCGCCTGCACCACGGCACGCTCAATGCGATGTTTCTCCCAGCGGTCGTGCGCTACAACTCTGCTGCAGAATCCGTGCAAAAAGAAGACCGCTTGAACCGCATGGCACAAGCCATGAACCTCCGCTCCGGCAGCGACGTCGCCCCCGCTCTGCAAGACATGGTGTACAGCCTAGGTCTTCCCAAAGGCTTGACTGATATGGGCGTGACGGCTGATCTCTACCCGCAAATCATCGATGGTGCGATTGCCGATCATTGCCACAAACTCAACCCCCGCATCGCGACGCGGGAGGACTATGCAGACTTGCTCGGCGAATCCATGAAACTCTAGTTTTTAGAGCCTTTCCGGCGTTTTGCCGGCATAGAAGCTGCGCGAGGCGCTATGAAATTGATACTCCTTTTGCTGCTCAGCCGAGGATTCAAGTGTTCTATTTGCCGTTTTATTTCTGGCAAACGCTGCAATAAAACGTGCTGCGCTGCCCCTGCCGAATCATTTTGATCGGTGCAGCGCAAGCACGGCAAGGCTCTTTTTCGCGGCCATACACATTGGCTTCCAGTTGGAAATAGCCGCCCTCACCCGTGGCACTGGAAAAGTCTCGCAAGGTACTGCCGCCCTTGTCGAGCGCGGCTTGAAGCACTGTCTTCACGGCTTGATGCAGCTTGAAAACACGCGGCTTGCTGAGCTTGCTGGCCGCCAATGTAGGGCGAATACCTGCCAGAAACAGCGCCTCAGATGCATAGATATTGCCCACACCCACGACGATATCACCAGCAAGAAGCACTTGCTTAATGGGAGCGCTGCGTTTCTTTAAAGCGGCGTGAAAAGGCTCAGACTGAAAATCGTCTGTGAGTGGTTCAACCCCCAAACCAGCAAGAAGCTTGCGCGGCCAGCTATCATTTTCAGAGTAAGCAAAGATCACCGCGCCAAAGCGGCGCGGATCATTTAAGCGCAACTCGCCTTGAGAAGTGAGCAAACTGAAATGATCATGCTTGCCGGCAGCGGGCAAACGCGGCGAAAACAACAGCGAACCCGACATACCCAGATGGATGATCAGCAGCCTAGGCTTGGCGTCTTTCAAAGTATCAATGAGCAAATATTTGCCCCGCCTGCGCACGCCCTGCACCACCGCACCAGAAAGCGCATCCACTGCCTCCTGAGCAGCTCCCGCCAAGCCCACGCCAAACGGCCAGCGCAGCGGCTTGCCCACATGCACATCCAACACGCGCGCACCTGCGATGCGGCTGGCAAATGAAAGGCGCGTGACTTCAACTTCAGGTAATTCAGGCATTTCTAGCTTCTCTGAGGAACTCCATACGACTCTCGATTATCATGCTCTCATGCCCTTCAAATCATTTCCCAAGCTGTTCTTGAGCGCATGCGTTCTAGCACTGATCGCTCAGGCTGCGATGGCTCAGCAGCGCGCGCCTGCCCGTCCTGCGGCGGCAGCCTCTAAGCCAGCAGGCAGCACTGAGACGATTGCCAATTCCAATATGGATGGCGAGCTGTTTTATCAGCTGCTGCTTGGCGAATTGAATGCCATTCCCGGCTTGGGCGGCTCGCCGGGCAACAGCTACTCTTTCATCCTCGATGCAGCCCGCCGCAACAATGACGCATCGCTCTACCAAAGAGCCATAGATTTAGCCATTCAAGCCCGCGCCGGCGATCCGGCTTTAGCCGCTGCTCGCGCATGGAAAACGGCACAGCCCCAATCTCGCGATGCGAATCTGCAGGTGCTGCAGGTGCTGCTCGCGCTCAACCGTTTGGCAGAAACTCAGGAGCCTCTGCGCACGCAAATCCAGCTCACGCCAGCTGCAGAGCGAAGTGCGGCCATCTCGCAGATTCCGCGCCTCTACGCCCGCGCATCTGACAAGAAAGCTGCATCCGCCTTGGTAGAGCAAGCGTTGGCGGATTTCTTAAACAACAGCGCCACAGCCTCTGCCAGCTGGACGGCAGTGGGCCGCACCCGATTGGCCGCTGCGGACGCGGCGGGCGCGGTCGAGGCAGCTAAACGCTCGCAAACTGCTGATGCGAAAGCCATAGGCCCCGCTCTGCTCGCGCTGGAGCTGATGGATCCCAAGCAGCCCGCCGCCGAGCCCATTGTTCGTAAGTATTTAGACCATCCCGAGGCCATTGCGGAGGTGCGTTTGGGCTATGTGCGCGCCTTGCTCGATGCGCAGCGCTTTGGCGAGGCCTCGGGCCAAGTGCAGCGCCTGACCAAAGACAAGCCCGGTATGGCCGAGGCCTGGCTCACACAAGGTTCGCTGGAGCTACAAGACAACAAAATAGACAATGCCGATGTTTCCTTCAAACGCTACATTGAGCTGGCCAATCCAGAGCGCAATTCCGATGAGAAACAGCGCGGCCTCACACAAGCCTATCTCTCGCTCGCGCAAATTGCCGAGAAACGCAAAGATTTCTCCCTCGCTGAGAGCTGGCTGGCCAAAATCGATAGCCCACAAGCCTTGGTGAGTACCCAAAGCCGCCGCGCCTCCATGCTGGCCAAACAAGGCAAGATGAGCGAAGCGCGCGAAGTGATCCGCAAATTGCCAGAGCGTTCTGGCACAGAAGGCGCAGCAGATCGCCGCATGAAAACGCTCACCGAAGCGCAATTGCTCAAAGACAACAAAGATCATCAAGCCGCTTACGATCTGTTGGCGCAGGCTGTCGAGCGCAGCCCCACAGATCATGAACTGATCTACCAGCAAGCCAGTGCGGCAGAAAAGCTCAAGCGCCATGGCGAGATGGAGCGCTTGCTGCGCCGCGCCATTGAGGTCAAGCCCGATTACGCTTATGCCTACAATTTTTTAGGCTACTCACTGGCCGATAGAAATGTGCGGCTGCCCGAGGCCAAAGTTTTGCTGCAAAAAGCCATCGAGCTTGCTCCAGGTGACCCTGCCATTACAGATAGCTTGGGCTGGGTGGAATTTCGCCTTGGCAACATCAAAGAAGCTCTGTTGCTGCTAGAGAAAGCCTACAAGGCCTATCCCAATGCCGAAATCGGCGCGCATTTGGGCGAGGTGCTTTGGGTCAGTGGCCAGCGTGATCGCGCTACGGCTATTTTCAAAGAATGCATGCTGCTCGATAAGGAAGACGAAGTGCTGGTGGAGACGCTCAGACGGCTTCGTGTGAGGCTGTAATCCTTGTATGAAGCGTCGTTCCATGGCTGCAAGCGGCCTTGCATTCACTATTATTTCTATAGCTGGTTGCGCAGTATCTACGCCGGCTATTAGCCCAAATACCTCTGAAAATACACCTTCTAAGCCACGCGAAAGCTATTCAGGCCGACTCAGCCTTGTGATCGAGCCTGCAGCAGGCTCCAGCGATCCACAGCAATCGTTTTCAGGCAGTTTTGAGCTGCGCGGCAATGCCCAAACTGGGGAGCTGGATTTGCTCACACCGCTGGGCCAAATCGTGATGCAGCTGCGCTGGCGGCCTGATATGGCCGTGATTTTGCGAGGTGATCAGAGGCAGGTTTTTGCCAACGCGGATGAACTCATCCAACGAGCTACCGGCGCTTCGCTGTCTCTGGTGCAGCTGTTCGCTTGGATGGATGGCAAGGAGACTCAAGCAGCCAAAGACTGGCAAGTTGATCTCTCATCTCACGCCAATGGCCGCATCATCGCGCGCCGCAGCCAGCCAACGCCAGCTGTATTGCGAATCGCTCTGGAGATGCCATGAAAGCAGTTTTGAAAGAGTTGCGTGATCTCCCTGCCCCGGCCAAACTCAATCTGTTCCTTCACATCACAGGCCGCCGCTCGGATGGCTATCACCTGATCGAATCCGTCTTCCAGCTTATCGATTGGCAAGACACGATTCATCTCTCGCTGCGTGAAGACGGCCAGATTTCGCGTGAAGACTGGCTGCCCAGCTCCGGCGCTCCGCTGCCAGAAGACGACCTATGCACACGCGCCGCGAAAGCCTTGCAACTTGCCACCGGCTGCGCTTTAGGAGCACATATTCAACTCGAAAAACGCATTCCCACGCAAGCAGGCATGGGCGGCGGCTCCTCCGACGCAGCCACATGCCTTTTGGGCTTGAATCGCTTGTGGAATGCGCGCCTGCCGCTCTCAAAACTAGAGCAAATCGCCCTCGACCTCGGCGCAGATGTGCCCTTCTTCCTGCGTGGGCGCAACGCTTGGGTCAGCGGCATAGGTGAGCTAATTGAGCCTTTGCCAGCCGGCCGGTTGAAAGCTGATCAACATTTCCTCGTCATCAAGCCAGAAAACGGTCTCTCGACCCCCGCCATTTTTGGGTCTACGACGCTGAAGCGCGATACGCCGCATGCTATAATCTTGGTCTTTGCTGAAAATCCTTACGACTACGGTTGTAACGATCTCCAGCCTGTTGGCGAGCTGATCGAGCCGCAAGTGCGTCAAGCCCTTGGGATGCTAGAAAAGCAAGGTTTAAAGCCACGCATGACAGGCTCTGGCAGCGCAGTCTTTGCACCATGTCCAGCTGGCTTCCAGTTCGATACAAGTGCAATCCCTGCGAACTGGCAGCAAAGAGTTTGCAAGTCTTTAGATGTTCATCCTTTGATTGAGCTTCTAGCGAACGAGTAAACACTGCAATTTTCGGGCAGCACAGCAATGTGTTGTCCAGTGCAGGGGAGTCGCCAAGTTGGTTAAGGCATCGGATTTTGATTCCGACATGCGAAGGTTCGAATCCTTCTTCCCCTGCCAAATTTCTTTAGCTGTTGAGTCGCCTAACAACATTCACACGGTCACCAAACCGCCACTGACATGACCCAGCCTCACCCCGATTTCATGGTGTTTACCGGCAATGCCAATCCTGTGATGGCACAGGAAATTGCCGCGCATCTGGGCATCAAGCTCGGCGGTGCAACCGTGGGCCGCTTCTCCGATGGTGAAGTCACCGTCGAGATCACGGAAAACGTTCGGGCGCGTGATGTGTTCATCGTGCAATCGACCTGCGCGCCGACCAATGAGAATTTGATGGAATTGCTGATCATGGTCGATGCGCTCAAACGCGCATCGGCAGAGCGCATCAGCGCCGTGATCCCGTATTTCGGCTATGCCCGCCAAGATCGCCGCCCACGCTCCAGCCGCGTGCCGATCAGCGCGAAAGTGGTGGCTAATTTGCTGCAAACCGTGGGCGTGTCTCGCGTGCTCACAATGGATTTGCATGCCGATCAGATTCAAGGCTTCTTTGATATTCCGGTAGATAACATTTACGCTTCCCCCACTCTTCTGGGTGATCTGCGTGCCAAGAATTATGAAGATTTGATCGTTGTGTCTCCTGATGTGGGTGGTGTGGTGCGTGCGCGTGCATTGGCCAAGCAGCTCGGTTGTGATCTGGCCATCATTGATAAACGCCGCCCAAAGGCGAACGTGAGCGAAGTGATGCACGTGATCGGTGAAATCGATGGACGCAATTGCGTGATCATGGATGACATGATCGATACCGCTGGCACACTGGTGAAAGCGGCTGAAGTGCTCAAAGAGCGCGGCGCGAAGAAGGTTTACGCTTACTGTACACACCCCGTGTTCAGTGGCCCAGCAATTGATCGCATTGCCAAAGGCACGGCGCTTGATGAGGTGGTGATCACGAATACGATTCCGCTGGCAGAAGCAGCCCGCGCCTGTGGCCGCATCCGCCAAGTGAGCGTTGCACCCTTGTTTGCAGAAACAATCCAGCGCATTGCGCACGGTGAGTCAGTGATGAGTTTGTTCTCGGATCAATCAGACTTGTTCTGACCTGGTTTGGGCAAAAAGGCCGCAACTGCCTTGAAGTTGCAAAGCCCTGCCCTAGCGATGTTGCTGGAAGCAGGTTGTTAAATCCGAAGTGAGCTGGTCGCGGCACACTTCTACTGGAGAGTTATTATGAAATTTGTCGCTTTTGAGCGCGCTAAGCAGGGCACGGGTGCGAGCCGCCGTCTCCGCATCACAGGCAAAGTGCCTGGTATCGTTTATGGTGGCGCAACCGCCCCCGCATTGATCGAGCTCGATCACAATGCGCTGTGGTTCGCCCTGAAAAAAGAAGCCTTCCACGCCACGATTCTGGATATGGAATTGGCCGGCAAAGAAGCCAAAGTGCTGCTGCGCGATGTGCAGTATCACCCTTACAAGCCCCAAGTCACGCACGTTGATTTCCAGCGCGTCGATGCCAACACCAAGCTCAGCATGAAGCTGCCTTTGCACTTCTCTGGCGAAGCCGAATCGCAAGCTGTGAAGTTTGACGCATGCTTGGTCAACCACATCGTCAACGAGGTGGAAGTCTCTTGCTTGCCAGCCGATCTGCCCGAGTTCATCGCCGTGGATCTCTCCGGCCTCAAGAAAGGCATGAGCCTGCACGTGAACGATCTCGTCTTGCCAAAAGGCGTGAAGATCGTGACGCACGGCAAGGTCAACCCCGTGATCGTCTCCGTGGTGGCTCTCGCCGCTGCAGAAGAAGAAGCCCCGGCCGCCGCAGCACCTGCTGCTGATGCCAAAGCTCCAGCTGGTAAAGACGCCAAAGCCGCCGCTCCTGCCAAGGATGCCAAAACTGCTGCACCTGCTAAGAAGTAATTCATTTTGCTTCCAAGAAAAACCCGGTTCGCCGGGTTTTTTTTCGTCTTTTTGAAACGTTTTTGGCATATCGCTGGCGTGTTTACTGCGCAGATAGCTACAAACTTCATAGCACGTACATTTTGATAGAGCGCACGCTGCGCCAGCGCCGTAGCCATGCCGCACGAGCCCCGGCCCGCTTCGCGGTAAGCATGTGCAGTACTCAGAATTTGAGCTTGCTGGCTTGGCTTTTGATCGAACTGATCACCAAATTCTTCCGTGCTTCCAGCCCGGGGCTCTGATTGTGCTGCATGGCCACGGCACTGTCACATCGTGCTTTGAGCGAGCCGAATGTTTGTGCGCGGACAACGCTTGATCTCGCAGCAGGCTACGCGCTGTGCGGCTGAGCCCGATTGAGCAGCGAGCACTACAGATGCTCCGCCGAAGGCGTCGCTGCTCTGGGCACAGCCGCACAGCGCGTAGCCTGTTGCGAGGTACGATTTATGAAAGAAAACGGGAAGTAACCGGCATAGAATCTGCGCGGAGCGCTACGAAAATAAGAGCGCTATGGCTTCTTACCAACCTCGAATCTCTCCCGAGTCCAAGCTTGCGCCTGCTCGCTCAAAGTGAAGCCCAAGCCGGGGCGTGAAGGCAGCCACATCTGGCCTTCTTTCAATGTGAGTTGCTCATTGAATAGTGGCGCCAGCCATTCAAAGTGTTCTAACCAACTCTCGCGCGGATAGGCAGCGGAGAGGTGCAGATGAATTTCCATCGCGAAATGGGGGGCGAGCATGCGGCCTTTGTTATCGGCCATCTGCATGATCTGCAAGAAAGGCGAAATACCGCCGACGCGTGGGGCATCGGGTTGGATGAAATCTGTGCCGGCTTCGATCAGTTGCGCGTGTTCGTTAAAGCTCGTGAGCATTTCGCCCGTGGCAATTGGCGTGTCAAAGCGCTTGGCCAGCTCACCGTGGCCTTCAAAATCCATCGCGTCGAGCGGCTCTTCAATCCAGGTGAGATCGTATTCTTCGAGTGCGCGGCAAGCGCGCACGGCTTTCAAGCGATCCCATTGCTGATTCGCATCCACCATCAGCGGGAAACCATCGCCCAGCAATTTGCGCACGCTGCTCACGCGCTCAATGTCCACCTTCAAATCTGGATGGCCAACTTTGAGCTTGATGCCGCCAATGCCGCTCTCGCGCGAGACTTCTACGTTTTTCAACACTTGATCGAGCGGCGTACTGAAAAAGCCGCCCGAGGTGTTGTAGCACTGCACGCTCTCGCGGTGGCTTCCCAAAAGCTTGGCCAGCGGCAGATTCGCGCGCTTGGCCTTCATATCCCACAGCGCAATATCGAAGGGCGAAATGGCTTGGCTCGTCATGCCGCTGCGCCCCATGCTCGCGCCGGCCCACATGAGTTTCGTCCACAAGCGGGCAATATCGTTCGGGTCTTCGCCGATCAGATTTGGTGCAATCTCTTTCGCATGCGCATACAGACCCGGGCCACCGGCTCGCTTGCTGTAGCCAAAGCCCATGCCTTGGTGGCCATCGCGCGTTGTGATTTCGCAGAAGATGAAGGCAATCTCCGTCATCGGCTTTTGCCGCCCGGTGAGCACTTTGGCATCACTCACTGGCGTGGCCAGAGGAAGGATAGTGAGCTGCAACGCAATATGAGCAATGCGATCGCCCGCATCTTGCGCACTTTGTTGCTGGGTGCTAGCGTAAGAGACTTTGCTAGATTCAACGGCTTGGTTCATAAACACTCAAAAAATACTTACTCAAAAGGACCCATCTTGACGAAGGCGCCGCCTTGATAGACGCGTGCCAAATCAGTCACAGGCAAAGCAGGTGCGCGGGCTTCTACCGCCTCGCGGAACACTTCGCTCGTATCCTGCGCTTTAAAGCCGAGATGCGCAGCGCCTGCGTTGTCCCAAAACACTTCTGAATTGGCCGACATGCCGTAGACAATGCTGTGGCCGAGCTTTGGTGCGTAAAGACAGCAGCGGATCAGCTCCGCGAGATCGCGGTAAGACATCCAAGTTTTGAGCATGCGCCGATCTTTGGGTTCGGGGAAAGATGAGCCGATGCGGATGCAAGCTGTCTCGATGCGATAGCGATCAAAATAAAAGCGGGAGAGGTCTTCCCCGAAGGATTTCGAGAGGCCGTAGTAACCATCAGGTCTGCGAGCGCAATCTACGTCCAGAGTTTCGTCTTGTTTGTGAAAACCGATCACATGGTTGGAGCTGGCAAACACCACGCGCTGCACGCCATGGATACGAGCACCTTCGTAGAGGTGAAACACGCCTTTGATATTGGCTTCCAAGATTTGCTCAAACGGATGCTCTGTAGAAATACCGCCCATATGAACCACGGCATCGACGTCGCGCAGCAGCTCTATCACAGCCTCCTTGTTGGCGAGATCACAGGGCACGACTTCTTCTTGCGCACCCGCAGCACCAAGCGCAGCAATATCCGAGACGCGCAAAGCATTGCAAAAAGGCTTGAGCCGCTGGCGCAGCTCGACACCCAAGCCGCCTGCAGCACCAGTGAGCAGGATGCGATTCAATTTAGGAGACGGAGTTGATTCAGACATTATTTGAAACCAGCGCCGCGCGTATTGACATAGACGGCATAAAGGGAATGGCTAGCTGCCATGAAAAGCCGATTGCTACGCGCACCGCCAAAGCATAGATTTGCGCAGCGCTCAGGCAGGTGAATATGGCCAATTGCAAGGCCTTGAGCGTTGAAGACACGCACTCCGTCTAAGCCTTCTGAGTTCACTCCCGCGCGGCCATCGCTTCCCCAGCCGCACCAGATATTTCCATCTGCATCGATCGCGATGCCGTCAAGTGCGCCTGCTCCCTGCGCATCGATCACAGCTCTGCGGTTACTGAGCGTGCCTTCATTAGAAACATCGTAAGCCACAACCAAGCGCGAAGGCTGCGCCCTGCTCTCCACCACGTAAAGAATCTTCTCATCGGGCGAAAATGCCAAGCCATTGGGTCCCGGCACATCGGTGAGCACCTGAGCGAGCTCACCATTTGAATCAATCCGATAAACCGCCTGAGGCAGCTCAGCCGCACCGCGCTCGCCCTCCCAATCGCCATGAATGCCAAAAGGAGGATCGGTAAACCAGATCGAGCCTTCGGACTGGCAGACGATATCGTTGGGTGAATTGAGGCGTTTACCTTGGTAGTGACTGGCCAGCACCGTGATGCTGCCATCGTAATCGGTGCGTGTGATGCGACGTGTGCCATGCTCGCAGCTCACAAGGCGGCCTTGTGTATCCCTGCAATGGCCATTAGCCATATTGGATGGTGAGCGAAATTCGCCCCACACGCCAGTGGCTTCGTCATAGCGCATGATGCGATTGCAAGGGATATCACTCACTAAAAGGTAGCGCCCATCGCCAAACCAGACCGGGCCTTCTGCCCAGCGCATGCCAGAGGCGAGCTGCTCTACTGTGCTGCTATAGAGGCGATAGGCTGCAAAACTAGGATGCAAAATTTCAATGCGCGGATCGGGGTAGCGCTGATTGGCCTGGAAAGGGAAGCTTACGCCTTTCGCAGCTGCAAGCGTAAAAGCAATTTCAGAAGACATGTCCGAGCTTTCTTGCGCTTTGCGTGAGTTCATCCCAAGTGGCTGCATCGATAAGTATGCCCAAGCGCTGGCGCTCTTCTCGCGCTTTTCGCTCTGGCTCACCGGCTAGCAAGACGCCGTCTTCACTATTCGCTGGGCTTTGGCGAAGCCAGTCTACAAAAGCCAAGGTCTCACTGGCAAAGCTCATCTGAGTGCCCAAACGTTTCGGATCGATCAAGATGGTGAGCATGCTATTGAGCACAGCACGGCGGCCATCGTGTGTGTCATGCCATGTACCGCCGCCGCTTAAAGCGCCACCGAGCAGCTCGCAAGCCACGGCAAGGCCATAGCCTTTGTGCTCACCAAACGGCAGCAATGCGCCCATGCGTCCGTCGCTTTGCGGGACGACCACGACACCCGGATTGTTCGTCGGCTTGCCGTTTTCATCGATCAAAGTGCCTGACTCGGCCAAGCGCCCTTCATTGTGTGCCACCCTCATCTTGCCCTGCGCTACGCGGCTGGTAGCGAAATCCAAAACGAAAGGCTCACGCTGCGTTTCGCCATAGCCAACCGGGATACCGATGCAACAAGGATTCGTGCCAAAGCGCCCATCGCCGCCACCAAAAGGCGCAACGATAGGCCGCGCCCACACACTCACAAAATGCAGCGCCACCAGCCCACGCGCCACGGCCATTTCTGCAAAATGCCCGATGCGCCCCAGATGATGCGCACTGGCCAAACTCATGATGCAAGAGCCATGCGTAGCCACCCGCTCAAACGCCATCTGCATAGCCTGCTCACCCACCACTTGGCCAAAACCGCCCTGCCCGTCTAAGCCTAGCAATGCGCCTGCATCGGTGACCACGCGAATATCCGCATGAGGCTTGAGATAACCCTCAGCAATCGCATCCACATAGCGCGGCGCCATGCCGACGCCATGCGAATCATGGCCGCTCAAATTGGCCAGCACCAAGTTATCGGATACAAGCTTAGCCCTTGCTGTATCTGCACCAGCTGCTATAAATAGCTGAGCAACGCGAAGAGAAAGTTCAGTGGCTTGGATTCGCTGCATTTACATCACCGCGCCCAATTGCCACGGTACAAATTCATTTTGCCCATAGCCATGTGATTCACTCTTGGTAGGCGCTCCACTGGCATACGCCAGCATCGCACGGAAAATTCGTTCGCCCATTTCATCGACCGTGGCCGTGCCATCGATAATCTCGCCGCAATTGATATCCATATCCTCACTCTGACGCTGCCAAAGCGCGGTATTGGTGGAGAGTTTGAGCGAGGGCGAGGGGGCGCAACCATAAGCCGAGCCGCGCCCGGTGGTGAAGCAAATCAAATTCGCGCCACCGGCCACCTGCCCTGTGGCGCTCACCGGATCGTAGCCCGGCGTATCCATGTAAACGAAGCCATGCGCCTTTACCGGCTGGGCATACTCATACACCGCTTGCAGATTAGTTGTGCCACCTTTAGCCACTGCGCCGAGCGATTTTTCTAAGATGGTGGTGAGGCCACCTGCTTTGTTGCCCGGCGATGGATTGTTGTTCATCTCGCCATTGTTGATACTGGTGTAATGCTCCCACCATTTGATGCGCGAAAGCAGCTTTTCGCCCACTTCTGGGCTCACCGCGCGGCGCGTGAGCAAATGCTCTGCGCCATAAATTTCAGGCGTCTCGCTCAAAATCGCCGTGCCGCCATGCGCCACCAAAATATCGACCGCGCGGCCTAGCGCAGGATTGGCGCTGATGCCTGAATAGCCATCGGAGCCGCCGCATTGCAAGCCCACAATCAGATGCTCCGCGCTGCATGGCACGCGCTTCACGTCGTTGGCTTGCATCAGCATCTGCTTGATGACTTCAATGCCATGCTCCACCGTCTTGGCCGTGCCGCCTGTGTCTTGAATATTGAAGGTGCGCAGCTGACCATCTTCATTCAAACCACTTTTGGAAAGCCACGTTTGGATTTGATTGCTCTCGCACCCCAAACCGACGACGACGACTGCTGCAAAATTCGCATGAAGTGCGTAGCCAGCCAAGGTGCGCTCCAGTACTTGCAGCCCTTCACCGTCAGAGTCCATGCCGCAGCCTGAGCCATGCGTGAGTGCCACCACGCCATCCACATTCGGGAAGGCTGTCATGGCTTGCGGGTTGTGCCGGCGAGAAAAATGATCTGCAATCGCTCTTGCAGCCGTGGCCGAGCAATTCACACTAGAAAGCACACCGATGTAATTTCGCGTGGCCACGCGGCCATCTGCGCGCACGATGCCTTGGAATGTGGCATGTTGGCGCGCTGGCTCAGGCTTCACATCCGAGCCAATCGTATGATCCCGCGCGAAGCCGCCTTTGTCTGCACCCACATCGAGGTTGTGTGTATGAACATGCTCGCCTGGGGCAATGTCTTTCGTTGCAAAGCCAATGATTTGGTTGTAGCGCCGCACAGAGCTGCCAGCCGCAATGGCATGCGAAGCGATTTTGTGACCGGGCGGGATCAAACCGCGCACGGCGATGCTGCCGCGCGAGCTATTCACCGTGCTTCCACCCAGCATTTGCTGACGCGCAATCACCACATCGTCAGCAGGATGAAGCTCAATCACGGCTTGCATATGCGCCCCTTACTTTTTGAAAGCGATAACCTTCTGCGTCTGCTCGCCCAAGCCTTCAATGCCCAGCTTGATCACATCGCCGCGCTTCAAATAAACCGGCGTCGATTTGCCATCGGTTTTCACGCCCATTCCCACACCGGGCGGCGTACCCGTAGTGATGATGTCACCAGGCATGAGCGTCATGAATTGGCTCACATAGCTCACTAGTTTTGCCACGCCAAAAATCATGGTCTTAGTCGAGCCGTTTTGCATGCGCTTGCCATTCAGATCCAGCCACATGCCGAGCTTTTGCGGATTGGGCACTTCATCGCGCGTGACGAGCCAAGGGCCAATCGGGCCGAAGGTGTCGCAGCCCTTGCCCT
>JAAFJC010000048.1 GCA_013297925.1 Comamonadaceae bacterium | reverse complement strand
GATTATGAGTCCCCTGCTCTAACCAACTGAGCTATAGGCCCACGCGAACAGCCATGATTATCGCAGGGAAGTTGAGCAAATGAGCGCTATAAAAACAGTAGCTACTCGCGCATATTCTATGCCGGCGATCAGCCGATTTGGCTTTAAATTCTCTATAAAAACCGTTCCCCAGCCAACTTAGCGCCTGCTGCTAAGGCTTGTAGCTTTTGCATGGCCACTTCGCGGCTCATGGGAGCGAGGCCGCAGTTGGTGCAGGCAATGAGCTTGTCTTTTCGCACGTACTGCAGGGCTTGGCCAATCGTCTCTGCGATTTGCTCAGGCGTTTCGATCTCGCTGCTGGCCACATCGATCACGCCGACCATCACTTCTTTATCACCGAGCAACTTCATCAGCTCGGGCGGAACATGGGAGTGGAAGCATTCGAGGCTCACCTGATCAATGCTGCTGGCTGCCAGCGCGGGGAACACCTGTTCGTATTGCCGCCATTGTTCACCTAGCGTGGCTTTCCATTGGTTGTTGGCTTCGATGCCGTAGCCGTAGCAGATGTGTACGGCTTTCTTTGCTGTGAGCCCAGCGCAGGCGATCTCCAGTGCTTTCACGCCCCAGTCTGCCGCTTCGGCCATATAGACGTTGAACGCGGGCTCGTCGAATTGGATGATATCTACACCATCTGCCTGCAAGGCTTTGGCTTCTTGGTTGAGCAACTCTGCGAAGGCGAAAGCCATCTTCACGCGATCACCATAGAAGCGATCAGCCACGGTATCAACCATCGTCATCGGGCCGGGCAAAGTGAATTTGAGCAAGCGATTCGTGTGTGCGCGGCAAAACTGCGCTTCTGCGGCATGCACGCGGCCTTTGAGCTTCAAGGGAGCTGTGACTTGCGGCACTATGGCTTTGTAGCGGTCGTTGCGGATGCCCATTTCCACTTTGTTGGCGAAATCAATGCCTTCGACTTTTTCCAAGAAGCCATGCACGAAATGCTGGCGCGATTGCTCGCCATCGCCAATCACCGACAGACCTGCATCCTCTTGGGCTTTGATCCACAGCAGCGTGGCATCGAGCTTGGCTTGAGACAGCTCGTCGCCTTGCTGTTTCCATTGCGGCCAGAGTTTGTTGGTCTCGGCCAGCCAAGAGGGCTTGGGAAGGCTGCCGGCAATGGCGGTGGGGAAGGTGTGGGTCATAGAGTCCTTATTTTTGCTGGATTTGCTCGGCATTCAATTCAACAAAGTTTTCCGCGCCGAGCTGGATGCGTATTTTCGCAGGAAGGTATTGCAAGCTGGGCGCCAGCCACATGCTCATCGTGAAAGGCCCGCGTGGATTGGCCAGAGGGCGTGGCTTGAGCTCATGCACGGTGATTGCGCCAATGCGCGGTAGGTTCATCGTCTCCGCTGGGCCGATGTCATACGTCCACTCATCCAGCCCGCCAGGGCGGCCCAGCCAAATGCGCACATTCCCGCCACCCTCCAGCTTGGCACGCCCTTGTGTGAAGCGGTGGCCCAGATCGATGAATTGGCTCACGGCGTCTTGCACAGCCATGGGCTCAACCGCCGGTCGCGGCACACGGCGGCCGCCTTCCAGAATGAGCTCAAGTTCCTCCAATTTCAAAGGGCGGATGCGAGGATTGCCAAGAATGCGCTTGGAATACTCTTCAAACGATTCGGGCAGCAAGCCCTGCGGGCTCACCCGGCCTTGGCTTGTCATGCGAAGCTCATAAAGCTTGGCGTCGACGATCACGCGTACTTGGTAGCGCTCGCCATTGATGCCTTCGCGCGTCCACTGCACTTGCCCATCACCAAACAACTCACCTTGAAAGTAACCTGTGAGCTTGTAGCTCACGCGAGTATCAGCCGGCCAAGCGCCCGTGATCAGCAGGCTGTCTGTGATACCTCCTGGCTGAGCACTCAAGGTCTGGGTTGGCGTGGCTTCAGCGACTGAGATGGTTCCAGTGGGCGTGCTCACGGCCACTGCGGCTGGGAGTGCAGCTGGCTCTGGCGAAGGCGCTGGTAGAGCAACAGTTTCAGTGACCGCTGATTGGCTGATCACCGCAGCAGTGGGCACGCGAGCAGGCGCGGGCTTAGGCTTGGGGGGCTCTGGCGGCGGAGCTTCCGCTTGGGGAGAAGCCGCTTCAATCGTGCGAGTAAATAGCGGATCGCTTTTATCGGTGAGCACGCTGTTGCTTTGCAGCTGGGTGTTGATGCCCATCAAGCCCAACATGTGGAGCAGGAGGGCTGCAAGAAGCGCCCAAGCCAATGGTTTTAGCCAAGCAACCATGCGCTGAGCAGTTCATCTTTGGTGCTGCGCAGCATGAAACTGCTGCTGGGCTCTTGGGTGGCGCTGGGCAGAGTGAGCGGCAAGCGCAGCAAACGTTTGTCACGCGAAACAGTCGCCATGGTTTTCGCAGCATTGCCGCAAAGCAAATTCATATCTTCCAACTTATGGATACGCCAATCATCCACGGCCAGCCATTCATCGCCTGCCGCAAAGCCTGCCTGCTGCGCCAGGCCGCCTGTGAGCACCGTCTTGATCAAAAGCGCGCCCGTGGATTCACTGACTCGCAACCCCAAGCGCTGCGCCATCGGCAGGGATGCACCGGGCTCTGGCGTGATGCTCACGCCGTGCGCGGTAAGCAATTCTTGCAGCGGCAAATCAGCCGTGCTGTGTACCCAAGCGGCGATTTCTTTCTCGTATGAGCGGCCTGAGAGCTGATGCAAGGCATCGGCAAAATCTGCCTCAAGGATGCCGCCTTTACTTTTCTGACCGGCTTTGGATTGCTTCCACAGCAAGCGCATTACAGCGTCAAGCGAGGTTTTCTTCGCGCCTTGACCGCCTTGGCGCAAACTCAAATCAAAACACAAGGCCACCAAACTGCCCTTGGTGTAGTAGCTCACCGTGGCATTCGGCGTGTTCTCATCTTGCCGGTAGTATTTCACCCAGGCATCCATACTCGCTTGCGCCACGCTTTGCACCAAGCGCCCTGGCGTTTGCTGCACTTGGTTGATCGCTTTGGCGAGCAGGCGCAGGTATTGCGCATGATCGATCAAGCCCGCGCGGCGCAGCAGCAGATCGTCGTAATAGCTTGTGAAACCCTCAAAGAACCAGAGCATCTGCGTGTAGTTTTCCTGGGTGTAGTCATAGGGCACAAACTCTTTGGGCTTCAAGCGCTTCACGTTCCAAGTGTGGAAATATTCGTGACTGATCAGGCCGAGCAAGGTGGTGTAGCCCTCGCTTTGCTTTGGGCTTGCGATGCGCGGCAGATCGCGACGGCTGCAAATGAGCGCCGTGCTGTTGCGATGCTCCAAGCCGCCATAGCCTTCATCGACCGCGTTGAGCATGAACACGTATCGCTCAAAAGGCGGCTTACCCTCTTTGCCGTGCCAGAACTCCAGCTCCGTTTCTACGATTTTTTTCGTATCAGCCAAGAGGCGCTCACCATCAAACGAAGCTGACGCGCCGCTCACGACAAACTCATGCACCACGCCACGCACGGTGAAACTGCCGCGCCAGAAGTTGCCGATTTCGAAAGGTGTATCGGCTAGCTCATCGTAATCTTCAAAAGAATATGCTCCAAGGAGCTTTTTACTTGAATTTCTAGGGCGTTTTAAGGGGATGGCCGGCGTAGATACTGCGGGAGATGCTCCTGAATTGATAGTTCCTAAAGTCAGGCCATGCGCCTTCTTTTCTTGGCTCTCTACGCGCAAGCACAGCGATGTGGGGTTAAAAAACGCGCGCTGCGCATCCAGCCAAGCGGTGCGCACGGAATTATCAAACGCATACACCTCGTAGCTGATCTGTAGTGGCTCGCCAGCGCTGCTCTTGATCCTCCAAGTGCATTTATCGAGTTGTTCTGCAGCGCAAACTTTGCTGCCTTGCTCTGCCTTCAAATTTTGCACATGTTTGGAAAACTCGCGCACCATGTAGCTGCCCGGAATCCACACGGGCAGGCTCACCGTTTGTAGCCGAGCTGGCTTGGCCACGGTGAGCGTGATGCGCCACAGATGCGCATGCACATTGGCAGCCTCAATATGGTAGTGAACAGCGACATCTTTCATGCGTGATTACCTCTTTAGCAAAGCACGGATTTTCAAACCCGCCGCCCAGCATGCTCCGAAATAGATAGCGCCTGACGCAATCAATACAGCGGTAAGCAGCCCAATTCGTTGAAAATACACACTCTGCATGGCTACCCAATCAACAGCCTGTGCACTCCAGAGCAGAAACACCGCCAGCAAGCTGCTGGCCGCAACGACCTGCAAAGCAAACATGCCCCAGCCTTTGCTGGGCACATAGGTTTTGCTACGCAGCAAGCCAATCAGCAGCCACAGCGCATTGAGCATCGCACCCAAGCCAATCGACAGCGCCAAACCTGCATGCAAGAGATGCGGCACGATGAAGAAGTTCAGCACTTGTGTAAAGATCAAAACGGCAACAGCAATCTTCACAGGTGTTTTGACGTCTTGTTTGGCATAGTACGCCGGCGCAAGCACCTTAATGGCCACCAAGCCCAGCAGCCCAGAGCCATAGCCCATCAACGCCAGCGCCACTTGGCTCACGTCTGAGCCTTTGAATGCGCCATAGTGATACAGCACCGCCACCAGTGGCGTGGCAAAGCACAGCAGTGCCACAGCGCTGGGCACGGCAAGCAGCACCACAAGGCGTAGCCCCCAATCAATCATGGAGGAAAATTTATCGTGATCGGCACTGGCTTTGGCTGCGGCCAATTGCGGCATCAGAACCACACCTAAAGCCACGCCCAGCATCGCGGTAGGAAACTCCATCAAGCGATCTGCAAAGCTGAGCCAGCTCACCGAGCCCGTAGCAAGATGTGATGCGATTTGCGTGTTGATGAGCAAGGAGATCTGCGCCACGCTCACACCCAGCAGTGCGGGCAGCATCAGAGTTAGTATGTTTTTGATAGCAGGCTGCGCAATAAATACGCCGACCATTCGAGGATTGATCTTAAATTTCGGCATCAAACCGAGCTTTTTCAAAGCCAGCAGCTGCACGGCCAGTTGCATCATCCCACCCAGCATCACGCCCGCAGCCAGTGAGTAAATCGGCTCGACGCCACGCGCTTTAAGTTGCGGTGCGAGCAGCCAAGCCGCTGCAATCATCGCCACATTGAGCAGCACCGGAGTGGCCGCAGGCACAGCGAATTTCTTCCAAGTGTTGAGCACGCTGGAGCACAGCGCCACGAGCGACATGAAGGCGATGTATGGAAACATCAAGCGCGTCATCAGCACCGAGACTTCAAACGCACGCGGCGTTTGCTGCAAGCCGCTGGCCATGGCCCACACCAAGAGCGGCGCTGCGGCCACGCCAATCACACACGTGATGATCAACGCCCAGAGCAAAACAGTGCCCACTTGATCGGCGAGTTGTTTGGTGGCTTCCTCGCCGTCTTTCTCTTTGCTAGCTGCGAGCACAGGCACGAAAGCCTGGCTGAAAGCGCCTTCCGCAAATAGCCTGCGAAGTAGATTCGGAATACGAAAGGCGACATTGAATGCATCCGTCATGCTTGACGCGCCAAACATCGCCGCCACCACCAACTCACGCGCAAGGCCTGTGATGCGCGAGGCCAGCGTCCAAGCAGAAACGAGGGAAGCGGATTTGAACAAAGACATTGTTGGTGACGTTTCCCTCAAGTTTACATGCGCCCAGTTTGCCCGCGTGTTCTGACTCGGAGACAATGGCGGGATGTTCAATGTGATCCTCTTCCAACCCGAGATCCCGCCCAACACAGGCAATGTGATCCGCCTCTGTGCCAACACCGGCTGCACCCTGCACCTGATCGAGCCGCTGGGCTTCTCGATGGAAGACCGCTACATGCGCCGCGCCGGGCTGGATTATCACGAGTACGCCTCAACGCACAAACACGCGTCGTGGGATGCCTTTCTAGCCACTTGCCAGCCCAAACCCAACCGCATTTTCGCCTTCACCACACGCGGCAGCCACAGCGTTTTCTCGCAAACTTTTGCTGCTGGCGATTGGCTGCTCTTCGGCTCTGAGACGGCTGGCTTGCCTGCTGAGCTACGAGACGGCTTCCCCAATGAGCAACGCTTGCGTCTGCCCATGCGAGAAGGACAGCGCAGCTTGAATTTATCGAATGCGGTAGCCGTGAGCGTGTTTGAAGCTTGGCGGCAGAATGGCTTTGCGCTAGGTTAAACCGTCGCCTCTTCCCTTGCATACCGGCGAATCAAGCTGAGCAGCTCTTCTTCGTTGTACGGTTTGCCGAGGTAGTGGTTTGCGCCCAGCTCAAACGCATACTCACGGTGCTTTTCAGCGATGCGCGAGGTGATCATGATGGTGGGCAAATGCTTTAGCTTGGCATCGCCACGCACATTGCGCAGCAAATCGAAGCCGTCCATACGCGGCATTTCGATGTCAGACAAGATCACAGAAGGCAGCTCTTCGGCCAAACGCTCCAGCGCCTGCAGGCCATCGGCTGCCATGCTCACGCGGTAGCCTTCGCGTTGCAGCAGGCGCTGCGTGACGCGGCGTACGGTGATGGAGTCATCCACCACGAGTACCAGCGGGATGCTTGGCGGCGAAATTGAGGCAGGGTTGGCCGGCACGAGCGGCACCACAGGCTGCGCATCTCCCGAAAGCTCGCGCGGCACAGCATCGGTCACATCACGCAACTGCGCTTGGCCTTCCAAGGCGTGAGGCTGCGCAGGATCGAAGCTCATGGCGCGGGCTTGTGCGCCATACACCGTGGCCAACGCCACTGGGTTGTAGATCAGCGCCACAGCGCCGGAGGCCAGCACCGTCATGCCGGCCAAGCCTGGCAGGCGCGAGAGCTGAGGCCCGAGGTTTTTCACCACCACCTCTTGGTTGCCCAAGACCTCGTCGATGTGCACGGCCACGCGCTGGGCTGCGGAGCGGAACACCGCCACAGGCATCGTCTTGGTCGCAGGCTCGCTGCTGGCCGCAGAATGCTGCAAGAGTGCGCCCGACCAGAAGAAGGGCAGGCTCTCGCCAGCGTACTCATACGTGCCGCTGTTGTAAGACGATTGCAGCTCTTTGAGCGATGCGCGGCGCACGATCTCGATCAAGTTGGCGGGCACGCCAATGGCCAGCTCGCCAATGCGCATCATCACCACCTGCGTCACAGCAGTCGTCAATGGCAACACCAGCTTGAAGCTGGTGCCTTGGCCGGCGGAAGTGGCCGTCTCGATTCGGCCACCGAGCGCCACCACTTCGGAGCGCACCACGTCCATGCCCACGCCACGGCCTGATAGCTCGGTCACAGTTGCTGCGGTGGAGAAACCGGGGGTGAAGATCAGGTTGGCCGCATCGTTGTCTGCCAGCGCAGCGTCATTGCTTAGCAGGCCTTGGGAGATGGCTTTCTCGCGAATGCGCGCGATGTTCAGGCCTGCGCCGTCGTCGCGGAATTCAATCGATACATCGTTACCCTCTTGGTGCAAGGTAATCACGATCTCTCCACTGGCAGCTTTGCCCGCTGCCGTGCGCGCTTCCGCTGTTTCAATGCCGTGCGCCACACAGTTACGCAGCAAATGCTCGAAGGCGGGTGTCATACGATCCAGTACGCCACGATCCATTTCAATCGTGCCGCCCAAGATATCGAGCTTTACCTGCTTGCCCGCATCCTTGCCAGCTTGGCGCACCACGCGATACAGGCGCTCAGAAATGCCTTCGAACTCCACCATGCGTGTGCGCAGCAGATCGCGCTGCAAATCGCGGGTCTGGCGCGCTTGCATCACGAGATCGTCTTCGGTGGATTCAATCGTGCGCTGGATATTGCGCTGCACGGTCGCCACGTCGTTCACCGATTCAGCCATCATGCGGGTGAGTTCCTGCACGCGGGTGTAGCGGTCAAATTCGAGCGGGTCAAACGAGGCTTCGGTCTCTTTCGTTTGCTGCAAACGGGTTTGCATCTGCGATTCAGCCTGCACATCCAGCTCGCGCAATTGGGTGCGAAGTTTGTCTAAGTTGCCACCGAGATCGGTGAGCGAGCCACGCAATTGAGAGAGCTCGGCCTCGAGCCTAGCGCGGGTGATCATCACCTCACCGGCTTGGTTCATCAGGCGATCCAGGAGCTGGGCTCGCACACGCACCGTTTGGCCAGGCGCGCTGCGCATGGCCGCCGCAGGAGCGATCATGCCCGTGGCTGCGGCCAGAGGCTGCAAGGGCTTGACAGACGCGGCTGGTAGGCTCGTGCTGGTTAGTGTTGCAGCTGCAGAGGCAGCCATCTCTGTGACCGGTGTGCCGACAGCTGGATTAGATTTTGATGGTTCATTGGCCAGCGCTGGATTGCGCAGCACATCAAAGTTGTGCTGCATACCATCGAGCTGAGCCATCAATTGCTCAATGTCAGCGGATTGCGCGCCCTCATGCGGAATGCTCTCCACGCTGGATTCCATGCGGTGAGCCAACTCGCCCAAACGCATTGCACCAGCTAGGCGAGCGCTACCTTTCAAGGTATGCAAACCACGCAGCACTTCGCCACGCGCGCTCATATTGTCTGGCCGAGCTGTCCATTGGCGCAAAGCGGAAGCCGTGGTAGGGAACAGCTCCTGCGCTTCTTCCTCAAAAATTTCAAACAAATCAGGATCGATAGCATCAACCGCATCGATCTCGTCATCAATTTCATCTTGACCGATTTGGCGATTTTTGACAGCAAGCAAAGGCGCTTCCGTCAAGCTAGCAGCCACAACGGGCGCAGCCATCAATGCCGCAACTGCGGCAACAGGCTCTACCGACGCTATCGGGCTGACAGCTTTCGCGGCCTCGCCAGGCTGCGCTTCTTTGACGGGCTCAGCAACGACTTCTTTCTGCGGTTCTTCTCTCGCTTTGACCACTTCGGTCGTCACAATCGTCACCACAGGCTCCGGAATGAGCTCTGGCTTGCGAATGACCACAGGCTCCGCAACAGGAGCATCAAGCGCTACTTTTTCAGGAGCACTTGGCGCAGGTTCTGCTTGCACATTAGCCTGCTCAGCTTGTATGAACACTTCACTTGTAGCATCAAGATCCGTCAAAGTGCCACCCGCCGTAGCAAACGGTGCTTGCATGCATCGTGCTAGCTCAGCTTCAATCTGCGGAGAGCTGCCCTTCAAAATACCTGCAGCAAACTGATGCAGCAGATGACGGACATCTTCCGCAGCATCTAAAAACAGTTTGGAATGCATGTGGGAGTCATACTCTCCATCCTCTTCGATACGCTGCATATGAATCAGTGTATTTTCAAAGGAGCGCGCCAGGCCAGACAATGCGCTGAAGCCTACAGTGGCAGAACTTCCGGCTAAAGAATGCGCAAATGCTACGGCGTCGTTGGGGATCGACGCCTCAGGCTCTAAAGCCCATTCAGACAGCACATTGGCCAGACGGCGCGACCATTCATCTGCTTCATTGAGATACACGTTATACAGCGGCAAGCTCACACGCAAAGGCCCAATCGCTTTGAATTGCTCCTCTGTTGCATAGCCTCCGGCAGCCGGCATGACTGCAGGTGATGCTGAAAGCGGTGAAAGCAATGAAGCGCTCGTCAATGAGGGTGCAGCGCTAGAAAGGCCAGCCGCAGCTGCTCCAGCCAAGCCAGCAGCTCCAGCGCCCCACAAAAGTGAACTGGAGGATGCGGCAGGCGCAGAGGCCACGCTGTTACCAAAATCAATACTTAAATCACCCAAGCTGCTAGGCTGGGTGTTCATATCAAGCATGGCTGGCACAGTAGCTGCGCCCGAGAAATCATTGTGCTGTTCGTTGAAATCCGGCAAGTTCTGCGGCGCGGTTTGCAGCATGGTTGCCTTGAAAATCGGCGATTCGCTGGTCGCTACGGGCGCTGGCGCTAGGTTTTGCAGAGCTTGCAGATCAATCGAATCAATCTCGAAACTCTCAGCTTGAACTTGTGCATTCACATCCAGTGAACTCGGAGCAGTTAATGCAGCTGAATCGGCTGCAGGCGCATCATCCATAGCCATCAAGGCTTGTTCAAAAGCTTGCAGCTCTTCGGCGGTGATCAAAGCATCTTGCGCAGGGCCTTCCACAGCATCCAGCTCTGGCATGCTAGCTGCTGCGCTAGGCTCCATCAGTGGTGAATCCAGATCAATGACCGAGCCTGGCTCGGCGGTCAAGGTATCGGGAGCAGGAGCCTGGTCAGCTTTGCTGAAGGCCGCATCAAACTCAAGATCGAGATCATCAAAATCAATGGCGGGCGGTAAGTCTGCAGCGGCAACGGCTGCCGCTTCTTCGAGCGCCATATGCTCAGGCAAATCAACTGGCACTTGAGGCGCAGGCTCAGCGGCTTGCGCAGCAACAGCAACTGGCTCAGGCGCATCCCAATCAGGCAACGTCAACTCTGGCAAAGGCTCGGCCGCAATAGCGGCGATTTCTTGCATCGGTGCAGATTCTTGCGCCTCGAAATCGAAAGCCGGCAGCTCTAGCTCTGCTGCTGCAGAAGTAGCTGCAACAGCTGGCATAGCCACCGTCGCCACCGCTAGGGCATCCATGCTTGAAGCTGCAGGAATTTGAATCGGAACAAATTGACCTTGCAAACGCAATGCATCCGCACTGTTTCTGAAAGGCAATGCTGAGCGGTCTTTACCGCCGCCTTTGGCAATTTCTTCAATCCACACTTGATGTGCATTGAGAGCTTGAGTGGAAAGATCGCACAGTTGCTGCGAGGCAGGCTTTTGATCGGCCAGCCAAGCATTCATCACTTGCTCCATCGACCAAGCGGCTTCGCCAAACACGTTGAGGCCCACCATGCGCGAGCTGCCTTTGAGTGTATGGAAGGCGCGGCGCAATGTGGTCATCTCGCCGATGTTATTGGGCTCAGCCACTAAGGCCAGCGTTGCCATCAGGCCATTGCTCACCACCTCACGGGCTTCTTCCAAGAAAATATCCAACAACTCTGGGTCGACTTCTGCTGCATCCACAATCACCGGCGCAGCTGCTGCCGCAGCGGGCGCGGCAGCCCCACTAGAAGCTGCTGCAGCTGCCATTGCGGCCATCACTGCCATCGGCATGGTGGCGTCTGGATTGAAACTGGCAGCCTGCGCAGGCGCTGGAGCGGCCACCTCGGGCACTTCCGCAATCGTGCGCCCCATCAAAGGCTTGAGCTCTCCAGCCGCTTCATCGTAGACAAAGAGTTTTTTTGCCAGCACAGGCTGATAGCTCAGCATATCGATCAAGAAACCGAGCGCGCCAAGGTTGTTGCCCAAGCGATCAAACGTGCCTGTTTCACGCGCACGGGCCACATCGATCTCGGTCACCATGAGTTGCTCAACCGTGTCGCGCATCCGGGAGACGGCTTGAGAGGCCTGGTCAAGCCCCAGCACCGTGAGTACGCCCCGCATTTGCATGAATTTCCCGGGAACTTCGCTGAGCAGGACTTTATCCTGAGGATCGCGGAAATAAGCATCCATCATCTTCTCAAGCTCACCCAAAATCAGCTTGAGCTCGCCCACTACCGAGCCCATGGTCTGCCGATCACTCACTCGGCGATACATCTCTTCCATCCAAGCTTCCAGCGGCTGGCTGTCTGCGCCACCACGTGCAGCGTGCACACGCTGAGCCAAATGCTCTAGGCGGTTGGTTTGCTGTTTGTCTTCAGGATCGAAATCTTCAAAGCTGGCCTCGATATACAAGATGGCCGTGGCCACTTCCATGCCAAGTGCCGGCTCAGGAGGCTTTTGCTGACGCGCGGTGCTGTCCATCACGTCATTCATCGCGGCGATCAAGCCTTGGCCTGTCGTGGGTAAGAGCTTGGCGATAGAGTCCACCAAGAGTGCCATCTGATCTTGCACAGGCTTAGCTTTAGAGAGCTCTCCCGCCGTGAACGACGACCACGATTCTTTGAGTTGCCCGATACGTTTACGCGCTTGCACCAGCAAGCTAGGGTCAAATTGACCATAGAAGCTCTTGCTGTAATCCACCGGCACATACTGCGCCAATGCGTACACCATGCGCACCTCGCCAAGCAAAGGCGTCGCACCTTGTGGCGAGGCTTGTGCGCAGAAGAAGAGCAGATCTTGCGCCAAACGATCAGGCACAGATAAATCGCCTTTGACATGGGTGGCCAGCTGAATCAAGAGACGAGAAACGGTGCGCTTGATATGCAAATCTGGCTTGATCGAACCTGTTGCCACCGCTTCAAATACGCCAGCTGCGATGCGCCAGAAAATGCGGAAATTCGTATCAACTGCCAAGCTTGTTTGATTGGCAAGACCGGAGGCCAGCCTTGAGAGTTCGGCACACGAAGCTAAATCCGCGGTCTTCACGACAGAAAGCGCTGATTTATCGAAACGAGAGCGAAAATCAGCATCTAGGGCTAGCGCAGGAACGCCTGTATCTTGCACGTCCTTCCAATGCCAAGGCACAGCCCACAAATCGGCGGGATGAACACGGCTTGCGCCAGCCAACTCTTGCACATCGGCATATTGGCTAAAGAGCTCAACAGCACTGGGTTGCTTGCCAATCAGCAAAGCCTCCAGATACCCGAGCAAGGCAAAGCTGGCGCGCTCAACTTTGCTCGCCGCAGCATCCGTGCACAGCTCAGGCTTGGCAACGAATTTTTGCACCGCGCCCTCCATGCCGCGCAGCATCGAGGCAGGAGCAGCAAAGCCGACCATCTCAAGCGCACCCACAGATTGGTGTAGCTGCTGGCGCGCAATGCGCAATTGGCTAGCATCTGCTGCATTCAGATCTGAGCCTTTAGCCAGCTCCGCATCACGTGTGTAGCGGCGCAGCGCCTTGGTAGCGGAATCGAGTGATTTGCGCAACTCATCGAGCACCCAGGCCAAAGGGCCGAGGTCATTGACACCGATGTCAATGGCGGAACCAGCGGGGGCTTGAAGAGATGTGGCCATGGTTCAGTTCATCCTGTTGCGTTACGCATTCACCGAGCTCTTGCCGGAATCGGCCAGAGCCCAGAAAGCGATCAACCAATCTTGAATCGCGACACCGATTGGCGCAATTCCTCGGCCACACGGGAGAGATCTCGCACCTGTTGCACCGTGGAGCGTGTACCTTCACCGGTTTGCTCGGTCACCGCGAAAATGTGCTGGATGTTGCCAGCCACCACGTTGGCCGAATCGGCTTCGCGGGAGGCTGATTTCGAAATCTCTTCAATCAGTTCGGCGAGGCGGCGAGACACTGAGTCAATCTGCACCAGTGCCGTACCCGCGTTATCAGACAGCTTGGCTCCTTCCACCACACCCTGCGTGGAGCGTTCCATAGCGGCCACGGCATCTTGCGTGTCGGTCTGAATGGCTTTCACCAGTGCCGAAATCTGCTTGGTCGCTTCTGCGGAGCGCTCAGCCAATCGCTGCACCTCCTCGGCCACGACAGAGAAGCCTCGCCCGGCTTCACCGGCAGATGCCGCTTGAATCGCAGCGTTCAGCGCCAACACGTTCGTCTGCTCGGTAATGTCAGAAATCAGCTCGGTGATCTCACCAATCTCCTGAGACGATTCACCCAGGCGCTTGATACGCTTAGAAGTATCCTGAATCTGGTCACGGATGGCATTCATACCGCCGATGGCGTTTTGCACCGCTTGCAAGCCCGATTCCGCGGCTGACAGCGATTGACGCGCCACCTGAGCAGATTCCTGCGCTTGGCCAGACACTTCGTTGATTCGGCCTGCCATCTCAAGCACCGACTGGCCGGTTTCGCGAATTTCGCGCAGCTGCTCGGTGGATGCTGCAAGCAGTTCGGTCGAGGTGCTTTCCACCACGGCCGTCGTTTGCGCCACACGAGTCGCTGTGTTTTGCACGTTACCTACCAGTGAGCGCAACTCCTCCACCGTGTAGTTCACCGAGTCAGCGATAGCGCCCGTGATGTCTTCCGTCACGGTTGCTTCTTGGGTCAAATCACCTTCAGCCACTGATTGCAATTCGTTCATCAGTCGCAAAATAGCAGCTTGGTTGGCATCGTTAATCCGCTTGGCTTCCTGCTCTTGGCCCTCAGCCATGAGTCGTTGTTGCTCAGCGACTGCTTGACCCTTACGGCTTTCTGCGAGCTGAACGCGAGCCAATCCCAAACCAGCAAGAATAGCCAACAAGCCCATCATGCCCAAGACGACGAGAGGCGCAACACCCAGACCGGTTTGGCTGGACAAACGTGCCTGCAAATCTTCCAATTGACGACGCAGGGGCTCAGAATCCGACACAATGGCTGATTGCGCTTCGCGAGCAGATACCAAGCCCTGCAAGTTACCCAAAATCGCGCCAGCTTGACCGCGCGTCTCTTCATACTGCTTTAAGAGTGCTTCCAATCGCTCACGGGTTTGAGGATCTTTGGCCGCTGCCAAGCGCAGCTCGGGGCTGCCCTCGAGCAAGCCTTGAGAAATTTCCTTGAAAGAATTCAAGTCCTTACCCAACAAGAACACTGCCTCAGGGCTCACACCTTCCATCGTCAAGAATTCGTTGGCTGATTTACCAATACGCTGCGTCAACATCACGAGCTGACCGGAAGCAGAAATCTCAGCAGCTGGCGCGTTTTGCTGGAGCTTGAGCGATGAAACGGTTTCTGCTACTTCCAGCAGATCAGAGGACTGGCGGTTGATGGTGCGCAAAGCGCTGCCCACCTGTGTCAAGATTTTTTGCTGATCCAAAACAGTTTTTGCATTCTTTTCCGCTTTTTCAATCAGCGGCAGTGCCTTATCCACTTCACCCTGAACACCGGGAGCCACTTGGGTCAAGCGCAATTCATCATCACCATTTTTCAGGCCACGCACGTTCTTGGCTAGGGCAACTGAGCTCTCAGACACCTCATTGAAGGCCTGAGGTGATCCCACCAAGGCTTGGGACACCGATTTCGCCAAACGCTGCGACTGCATCAGTGATTGACCCGAAGCACCCACCTGACGGGCCACGTTATCAGCTTGCGCCAGTGCGAATGCCATCACCGCCACGAACACCACCAAGGCCACAATCAACATCACCGTCAAAATGCGGCGATGATCACTGGATTCACGCGTGCCCAACACGGGCAAGTAAACCCCCGAACCATCTTTCTCAGAGCTTGCAGGCTCAGCGTTTGCCAAGAGACTGTTGGCGTCTTCATTGCCAGCAGGAGGACTGTTGACCTGGTCTAAAGCATAAGCTTCTTCAGGCGTCAGGCCGACTCGCGACAAGATGGACGGCTCAGCCGATGGCTGATCACGCTTGAACAGACTGGATAGACGTTGTGCAAAAGACATGGTGTGGGCCTCAAAATGAGTCTAGGCTTGGGGAAAAAGAAGAGAAGGCATATACGCTGTCATGCTACTGAGGCGGCTATGCTGAGAAATTGTGGGGAACTGGCAAGCTGCTGTAAATCCAGCTCAATCCAAGTCTGCCCGGTTTTGTCAATGTATTGCGCTGACAAATAGGGGGGCGAATCATCGGCAATTGACTCGCGCGAGACAAAATCTGAGACGCCGCGCAGGCCGCCCAAACGATCGACCAAGACGGCGCAATTGACTTCCATCGCGGTGTTCAGCGCAATCAAACGGGCTTGCTCTCGGATGCCACCATCCAATATGCGCTGCGAGGCCATGCCCGACATAAAGCTGGCGAGATCCACCACGCCGAACAAGCCGCCACGCAGATTGGCCACACCCATATACCACTCTTGCGTGTAGGGCACTTTTTGCACGGAGGTGATGGGGAAGATTTCGCCAGATTGCGCCAGCGGCAGCAAATAGCGCCGCCCCGCCAGCTCCACTGCGAGCCAGCCAGCAGCCACGCCTTCCGTACGCGCTTGTTGCAGTCTTGCTGCAAGTCGCGTTTGCAATTCTCGCAACGCTTGCCGATTTGCCATCTAGGGGTGTCTTCCTCTTGTTTTCTACAACGCTTGGGGCTGATCAGCCCAGCACTTTGATTTTGGCCATCAGCTCATTGGCATCGACGGGCTTGGTGATGTAGTCACGCGCGCCTTGGCGCATGCCCCAGACGCGATCCGTCTCCAAATTTTTGCTCGTGCACATGATGATAGGCACATCCGAAAAAGCTGGGTCTCGTGAGATGGCTCGGGTGAGCTGAAAACCGTTTTGGCCAGGCATCACCACATCCATCAAAATCAGCTCAGGCTTGTCTTCCGCCAGCTTTTTGAAGGCATCTTCTGCGTTTTCTGCACTGCGCACCGAAAAGCCGTTCTTGGTGAGCAAGTCGGTCAGATACATGATTTCGGTTTTCGAATCGTCAACAATGAGTACTTTTTGAATCGGCATGATGGCCTCTTAGGGTCTAAATGTTAAATTTTTCCAAACTGCAAGACGGTTTGCAGCAGCTGGTCTTTGGTGAAGGGTTTGGTCAAGTATTCTTCGCTGCCCACCATGCGGCCTCGGGCCTTATCAAACACACCGTCTTTTGAAGACAGCATGATGATCGGTGTGGCTGAAAAATTGGCATTTCTTTTGATGATGGCGCAAGTTTGATAGCCGTCTAGACGGGGCATGAGAATATCGCAGAAGATCAGATGTGGCGCATAGTCGTTCACCTTTGACAGTGCGTCAAAACCATCCTCT
Source organism: Comamonadaceae bacterium (assembly GCA_013297925.1). GTDB lineage: Bacteria > Pseudomonadota > Gammaproteobacteria > Burkholderiales > Burkholderiaceae_C > JANMDU01. Next base: position 8,141 of record JAAFJC010000048.1, on the reverse strand, counting down.
GCCAGCATCACATCGTGCCCGCCTTGTTTGAGGAAAATTTCCGCGCTGCGTCGGATGGTGTTACTGTCATCGATGACGAGTACCTTAAATCCACTGGCTGTGCTCACGCAGATCTCCTGACTTGATGATGGGTTGACTTCAAAATAGGCATCACGTTGGTTTGCAGTGTGAGGTTAGCTTAAATTTGCACCATCTCAAAATCTTCTTTCCGCGCACCGCACTCAGGGCAAGTCCAGTTCATCGGGACGTGCGTCCAAGCGGTGCCTGGCGCAATACCGTGATCCGCCGCGCCTGTGGCTTCGTCGTAAATCCAGCCACAGATCAGGCACATCCAAGTTTTTGTCGTATCGCTGTCACTCATGCTCCCGAAATTCTTTCCTTGAAAAAATCACCATAAAATGGATAAATAGGTCGTAAGTGTTGCATTGTATCTACAGTGCAGCCATTAGATGCCAACTGTTGCACACTACCGATGTATGGCAAACCCCAGCCACTGATCGGTCAATCGCGTTTTGAACGGACTTCCTGCATGTTGCCCCCTGCTTCCCAGCCATTGTTTGACTCTTCAGAGGGCGATGAAGACGATTCTCCGATTTGCGTCATGAGTTTTAACGTGGCCGACCCCAGCGGAGCGGGCGGCTTATCCGCCGATCAAATCGCCATCACAGCCTCTGGCGGGCATGCGCTGCCTGTGACAACCGGGATTCTGGTGCGCGACACCTCCACCATCTTTGACCTGATAGAGCTGGACGCCGATGCCGTGGAGGAGCAGGCGCGCACCGTTTTGGAAGACATGGATGTGGAAGTTTTCAAGGTGGGTTTTGCGGGCTCCCCGGAAGCTTTGGCCGTCATTGCCGAAATCACGGCGGATTATGAAGAGATTCCAGTCATTACCCAAGTGACACCACTTTCGTGGTGGGAACGCGACAAAATCGAGGCTTATCTAGATGCTTTGACCGAGTTGATCCTGCCTCAAACGAGCGTTTTAGTCGGGAATTACGACCTTTTATGGCGCTGGTTGCTGCCCGAATGGAGCAGCGACAAGCGCCCCGGCCCACGCGATATTGCTGCTGCTGCAGCGCAGCATGGTGTGCCCTATGTGGTCATCACCAGTGCGAATGTGCAAGTAGAAAGCACCGAGACCATTGCCGCCTCACCGGAATCTTTGGTGGCAACAGTTTCCTTGGATCGCTACGAGGCCAACTTTGTAGGTGCTGGCGACACCTTTTCGGCCACGTTAGCCACACTGCTGGCCAGCGGCGACGAATTGGCCGAAGCTGTACGTGAAGCCAGTATTTATGTAAACCGAAGCTTACTCGCAGCTTTTCAGCCCGGCATGGGCGCTGCCATTCCAGATCGCATGTTTTGGGCGCAGGTTGAGGGCGAAGATGGCGACGAAGAGCTTGCTCAGGACGAGGCCGATGTACTTGGCATTCCGCCCACCGCCACAAGGCATTGATTTTTATTTTGTTAGACGACCATGGATTTCAACCAAACCCTTTTCGAACGCGCCCAAAAGACCATTCCTGGTGGCGTGAATTCTCCCGTACGCGCCTTTCGCGCTGTGGGTGGCACTCCTCGCTTCGTGAAACGCGCCCAAGGCGCGTATTTCTGGGATGCCAATGGCAAGCGCCACATTGATTACATCTGCTCCTGGGGCCCGATGATCTTGGGGCATGGGCATCCGGCGGTAGTCGAAGCCGTGCAAAAGGCTTTGATGGATGGCTTTTCTTTCGGCGCGCCCACAGAGCGCGAAGTAGAGCTCGCTGAGGAAATTTTGCGCCTCATGCCCAGTATGGAGATGGTGCGCCTCGTGTCTTCTGGCACGGAAGCCGGCATGAGTGCGATTCGCCTCGCACGTGGCGCGACCGGCCGCAGCAAGATCATCAAATTTGAAGGCTGCTACCACGGCCATGCCGATGCCCTGCTGGTGAAAGCCGGCTCAGGCTTGGCGACCTTTGGCAACCCCACTAGCGCCGGCGTGCCGCCCGAGGTGGTACAGCACACTTTGGTGCTTGAATTCAACAACGTGCCCCAGCTCGAAGAAGCCTTCGCGTTGCATGGCAAAGAGATCGCCTGCGTGATGATTGAAGCGATTGCCGGCAACATGAATTTCATCCGGTCGTCTGCAGCTTTCGCTAAGCGATGCCGTGAGCTTTGCACCGAGCACGGTGCGCTGCTCGCTTTCGATGAGGTGATGACGGGCTTCAGAGTTGCGCTCGGTGGCGCTCAGCAAGTGCTCGGCATCAAGCCGGATATGACGGTGCTCGGTAAAGTGATCGGCGGCGGTATGCCCTTGGCCGCTTTTGGCGCGAGCAAAGAGGTGATGAGCAAGCTATCGCCGCTCGGGCCCGTCTATCAAGCGGGCACATTGAGCGGCAACCCGATCGCCACGGCTTGCGGTTTGGCAACGCTCAAGGAAATTCAAAAGCCAGGCTTTTATGAAGCTTTAGGTAAGAGCACTCAAGCCCTCGTGAAGGGCATGGGTGAAGCGGCCAAAGCAGCGGGCGTACCTTACTGCGCAGACAGTGAAGGCGGCATGTTCGGCTTTTTCCTGCAACCGCAGCTTGCACAAAACTACACGCAAGCGGTGCAAACCGAGACTGCCCTTTTCTCGAAGTTCTTTCACGGTATGCTGGATCGCGGCATCTACTTCGCACCCGCTTTGTATGAAGCGGGCTTTGTAAGCAGCGCCCACAGCGATGCAGATCTCGAAGAAACCTTTGCAGCAGCTCGCCATGTGTTTTCCACCCTCATTTAAGGGTGTTTTCGCTATCTAGTCGGCGTATTCATTGCGCAAACAGCTATTGATTTAATAGCAACACAGTCCTTCGTTAGCTCCTGGCAAGCGGCTGAAGTCGCATCGTCCTAAAATAGCTTCATGATTTCTCGCGAACCAACTATCGAACGCTTGGCTACGGCTCAAGCTCTCCTGCTCACTCCCTTTGGCCTGAATGAGAGCCATCTCTTCAAAGCGCTCGATGTGATCAAAGCGCACCGCGTTGATGAGGCGGATTTGTATTTCCAATACACGCGCTCCGAGGGCTGGAGCTTGGAAGAAGGCATTGTGAAAACCGGCTCGTTTTCCATTGATCAAGGCGTGGGTGTGCGCGCTGTGAGCGGCGAGAAAACGGCATTTGCCTATTCCGACGATATCTCCTGGGCATCGCTCTTGGATGCTGCGCAGACTGTCAGATCAATTGGAGCAGTCGCCGGCACGAAATCTACAAAGATCGCTACTAAAAAGATAGCGTCTGCCCGCAAACTCTATGGCGGCACCGATCCTATTTCTACCCTTGACAGCACGACCAAAGTCAAGCTGCTGGAGAAGGTGGAGAAGCTCGCCCGCTCGAAAGACAAGCGCGTGGCGCAGGTGATGGCAGGCCTGGCCAGTGAATACGATGTGGTGCTGATCGCGCGAGCCGATGGCACGCTGGCAGCCGATGTGCGCCCTCTGGTGCGCTTGTCCGTCACCGTGATTGCCGAGCAAAAAATAGGCGGCGAGACGCGCCGCGAGACAGGCTCAGGCGGCGGCGGTGGGCGTTTTGGCTTGGCCTATTTTGATGACGCGATGATTGAAGACTATGTGAGCAGCGCCGTGAAAGCGGCACTCACGAATTTGGAATCGCGCCCTGCGCCAGCAGGCGAAATGACAGTCGTGCTCGGCCCTGGTTGGCCGGGCGTGTTGCTGCACGAAGCCGTTGGCCACGGATTGGAAGGTGATTTCAACCGCAAAGGCTCCAGCGCTTTCGCCGGCATGATTGGCAAAAGAGTCGCAGCCAAAGGCGTCACAGTGCTCGATGACGGCACGATTGCAGACAGGCGCGGCTCGCTCAATGTGGATGACGAAGGCAATGCCTCTCAGAAAAACGTGCTCATTGAAGACGGCATTTTGAAAGGCTATATCCAAGACAGCATGAATGCGCGCCTGATGAAGGTCAAGCCCACAGGCAATGGCCGGCGCGAGAGCTATGCTGCTGTGCCGATGCCGCGTATGACCAACACCTACATGCTGGGCGGCGACAAAGCGCCAGAAGAAATCGTGGCCAGCATCAAGCGCGGCTTGTATGCCACGAATTTTGGTGGCGGGCAGGTCGATATCACCTCCGGCAAATTTGTGTTTTCCGCCAGCGAAGCCTATTGGGTAGAAAACGGCAAGATTCAATACCCCGTCAAGGGCGCAACGATTGTGGGCTCAGGCCCCGAGTCGCTCAAAAAAGTCACGATGATTGGCAATGATCTTTCGCTGGATTCTGGTGTAGGCGTGTGCGGCAAAGAAGGCCAGAGCGTGCCGGTGGGTGTGGGGCAGCCGACGCTGCGGCTGGAAGGCCTCACGGTGGGTGGCACGGCTTAGCCGAGGCTCTGAATCTTCTGCTTGCTTCGCGGGTCAATCGTGATGCCTCTCTAGTATGAATCGATTTTTGCTCGCAAAATATTCAGATGGCTGGCACTTCTAAGCTTCAAATTGACCCGACTACGGGCTTGCCCGATATCCATGATTTTGCGGAATTCGGCGCAGCTCTTCGTAATATCTCTAAGGATGACGAGTCGCATCGCTTCTCTGATGGCATGGGTGAATTGTCCACAGCCATCGAGCGCGTAGGAAAGGCCCTATCGAGCCAGAAGCGTGGCTCTACCGTGGGGCCGTTGTTGATCGATTTACTCACCTCGCTGCGTAAGCATCGCCAATTCGTGGTGGGTCTGTCTGTGACTTGGCGTGGCCTTTATGAATACGCCTCTTATCTCGCCGCCCTGAATAATTTTCGCGTTCTCATTGGCCAATGGCTGGTCGACCGCAATATCAGCGGGGATAACGAAGTGGTGATCGAGGATTTCGAGCTGATCGGCTGGCGCACTTTGGGCGAAGGCCTGATGATGATCGATATGCATGAGCAAGCACTTACTCAATTCAACGAGACTTCAGCGACTGTTGAATTGGATGAATCCCGCCTCGCGCGGGCGAAAAACTGGTGGGGCCAGTTGCGCGGAAAAGACAACCCAGAGACGCGAATCTGATGCCGATCCACTTTTCGACAGATATCGCGTGCTAATATAGCTCTTATGCAAAACTATTTTGGTTTTTACTTTTGGTTCTCAGTCCCCGGCGGACGAGAGGGCGAAGCGTAAACACCGAACGCAAACCTCCTCAAACCGCCGGGCTCACCCCTAGGCGGTTTTTTTATTCTGTTTTCATTGTTCAAGGAGCCTTTCATGCCCAACACTCAAGCCCAAGACGCATGGTATCCACCCGGCAGCCAACCGCAAGACCGCACCAGCCAGACCGACGACGCCCGCATCAAGGACATCACCGTGCTCCCCCCTCCCGAACACCTCATCCGTTTCTTCCCGATTCGCGGCACAGCGATTGAATCGCTGATCGAATCCACCCGCAAAAATATCCAGCGCATCATGCACTGCAAGGATGATCGCCTGCTGGTCGTGATCGGCCCCTGCTCAATCCACGATCCCGCCGCCGCACTCGATTACGCCCGCCGCCTGAAGGACGTGCGCGAGCAGTACAAAGATACGCTGGAGATCGTGATGCGTGTGTATTTCGAAAAGCCGCGTACGACTGTGGGCTGGAAAGGCCTGATCAACGATCCCTACCTCGATGAGAGCTACCGCATCGACGAAGGCCTGCGCATCGCGCGCCAACTCCTGATCGAGATCAACCGCATTGGCCTGCCAGCTGGCAGCGAATTCCTCGATGTGATCTCCCCGCAATACATCGGCGACTTGATCGCTTGGGGCGCGATTGGTGCACGCACCACCGAGAGCCAAGTGCACCGCGAATTGGCCTCCGGCCTCTCCGCCCCGATTGGCTTCAAAAACGGCACGGATGGCAACATCAAAATCGCCACCGACGCGATCCAAGCCGCTGCCAATGGTCATCACTTTTTGTCCGTCCACAAAAACGGCCAAGTGGCAGTCGTGCAAACCAATGGCAACAAAGACTGCCATGTGATCCTGCGCGGCGGCAAAGCCCCGAATTACGACGCAGCCAGCGTGGCAGCAGCCTGCAAAGATTTGGCCGCTGCCAAATTGCCTGCGACTTTGATGGTCGATTGCAGCCATGCCAATTCATCCAAGCAACACGAGAAGCAGCTCGACGTGGCGCGCGACATTGCCGCGCAAATCGAAGGCGGCAGCAAGAGCATTTTCGGCGTGATGCTGGAAAGCCACCTCAAAGCCGGCGCGCAGAAATTCACCCCAGGCAAAGATGATGCGACTCAGCTCACCTACGGTCAAAGCATCACCGATGCCTGCCTAGGATGGGATGATTCAATGGCCGCCTTGCAGGTGCTCTCGCAAGCCATCAAACAGCGGCGAGGCTGATCAATCCAGCTTCACGTTGAGCTGGAATTGCGCAGCGGCTGTACCAACCGCGTTGACCTGTGCAGTCCAGCCCGGCTGGAATTCATAACCGAGGGCAAAGATCACTGCTGGCGCAATGCCGCCAATGTTCGGCACTTGATCTTTGAATTCACCGCGATAGCCCACGAGCACGCCTGCGATCCATTTGAAGGAGAGCTTATCTACACCCCAGATATTCTTGTAGACGCCGCCCCAGGGATACACAACGATGCTGGGCTGGCCAAATGAATTGGTAAACACGGCAGCGCCATCGAGCTTTTGGTTGGGATACTCTCGCTCGATGCCGACCAAAACCACGGGGCGATGTGTGGGCTTCGGGTTGTAATGGTAGGTATAGGGGCTCAGCATCAAACTCATCTTCAAAGGAGTCCCATCTGCTGCTTTCGAAAAATCAAGGTTCGCTTGAGCCATGACGCTCTGAGTAGCGAAAGCCAAGAAACAGACCAGCGAAAAGCGATATAACGTGTTCATGGTAAAAATTGAAGTCCAAACAACGAAACTATGAAGAGTTTAATCGCAACCCAGATGCGCGGGATCGTTCTGCTGCTCGTGCTGAGCATCTTTTTACCCGGTTGCGCTTGGCTTGACGTTCAGCAAAGGCAAGCCATCTACCGCCCTTCTCTGGCGGCTGCACCGAATTTGGAAGGCCTGCGGCCACAGGATCTGCGCTATTTTTTAGACATACCCCAAGCTCAACTTGCCAACGGCAGCGCACAGCGCATAGAAATGTGGTGGCTGCCGCATCCCGATCCGAACGCGCCCACCTTGCTCTATTGCCACGGCACATTTCGCAATCTTGATCAGAATCTTCCCAAAATCAATGCTCTGCGCGAAGCAGGCTTTGCCATTTTGGCGGTGGAATACCGTGGCTGGGGCTTGAGCAGCCCGATCACACCATCTGAGCAAACCATCATGCAAGATGCTCAACTTGCATTGGAGGAACTCTTAAAACGTGAACCACGGCCGCTGCAGCGTGTGTTGTATGGACATTCGATGGGCTCTGGCGTGGCAGTGGACTTGGCGAGCCGCTTAACTGATCCCCTACAGATCGGCGGCGTGATTTTGGAATCCGCTTTCACCAGTTTCAAAGATGTGGCGATCCAAGTGGGATGGCTGGGCAGGCTGCTCGCCAAATTCAACCGAGAGCGCTTCGCCTCGATCGACAAGATCAAAAATGTCAAAGCTCCTTTGCTCATGCTTCATGGCCAGCTCGACACCACGGTGCAAGCGCGCCTAGGCAATACCCTCTACAAGGCTGCCAACGAACCCAAGCGCTGGGTTTTGCTGGACAATGGCAAACACAGCGATTTGCAGGAGGTGCATGCGCTGGAATATCAAGCTGCGCTGCGGCAGTTTATGCAGCAGCACTTCGCATCCAAAAATTGAGGAGACAAAGATGTTTGATTACGTGATCGTGGGTGGCGGCTCGGCCGGTTGTGTGTTGGCTTCGCGTTTGACGGAAGATCCGAATGTCAAAGTGGCTTTGCTAGAAGCTGGGCCAGTGGATTCTTCGATATTGATTCACTGCCCCGCGGGCTTGGCTTTGATGGCGCAAACCAAGATTGCGAATTGGGCTTACGAGACCGTGCCGCAAAAAGGTTTGAATGGCCGCAAAGGCTATCAGCCGCGCGGCAAGGTGTTGGGCGGCTCCAGCTCGATCAACGCGATGATCTACATCCGTGGCCAGCGGGAAGATTATGACGATTGGGCTGCCGAGGGCAACGCGGGCTGGGGCTGGAATGATGTGCTGCCCTACTTCAAACGCT
>JAAFJC010000047.1 GCA_013297925.1 Comamonadaceae bacterium | reverse complement strand
ACAGCGTAGCGCTGTGCTTCTTTCTGACTCATCAGTTTGTTCCCCTGGCTCATCACATCCACCCTTCTCGATCAAAGGGGACATTTGTAAATGGCTCGGAGGGGACATTACTATGTTGGGGTCACACTGGATACCCCAACAGCTCTGAAAAAGCTATAATAGAAGGCTTTTCGATCCTCTGTCCGCCGCGACGCACTTTGATGGCAGCCCATCAACCCAAGTGAACCTGTCGCCCCTTGTGTAGCGGTTACTGATCCGAAGATGAATGAAAGACCTTTATGGATCTCATCAAAACTCTTGAGCAAGAAGAAATTGCTCGTCTTAATAAGACCATTCCCTCTTTTGCCCCCGGCGACACCGTGATCGTGAGCGTGAACGTGGTTGAAGGTACGCGCAAGCGCGTGCAGGCTTATGAAGGTGTGGTGATTGCCAAGCGCAATCGCGGCCTCAACAGCAACTTCATCGTGCGCAAAATCTCCAGCGGTGAAGGCGTGGAGCGTACGTTCCAGACCTACTCTCCGCTGATCGCTGGCATTGAAGTCAAGCGCCGTGGTGATGTGCGTCGTGCCAAGCTGTATTACCTGCGTGATCGCAGCGGTAAGAGCGCACGTATCAAAGAAAAGCTCACACGCTCTGCTCCTGCAGCAGCGCCAGCCGCAGCCGCTTAAATCTTTAAGCCCGCGCTTTGATCAAACCGCCAATGCGAAAGCTTGGCGGTTTTTTCATGCCCTGGAAGCTTGGATGCAAGCCAAAACAGCCATTCGGCGGCATAGAATATGCGCGAACAGCTATATTTTTAGTAGCACTTTGGAATGACTCACTTCGTCTCACTCGCAAAAATCCCGAATTTCAATCCACTGGCTGTGCCCGTCAAAGGCTGGGACGCGCATCTGCCGGCCGTGCCCGCAGATGCGCTCACGCAAGCTGCGCTGGTGCAACGCTTTGCCAAACCACCAACCTGGCAACCCGAGGTGCGAGAGGAGCCGGCGTTTACTGATCGCCAGCCGCGCGATGCTGCCGTGCTCGTTGCGATTGTGATGCGCCCTGAATCTGAGTCTGGGCCCACATTGCTGCTGACGCAGCGTACGGACACGCTCTCCACGCACTCTGGCCAAATTGCCTTCCCCGGCGGCAAAGTGGATGAAGGTGAAACGGCGCAGCAGGCTGCTCTGCGTGAAGCGCGAGAGGAGGTTGGCTTGGAAGGCAAGCATGTGCAAGTTTTGGGAAGCCTGCCCCGCTACATCACCGGCACGGCATTTCACATCATTCCGGTGGTGGCTCTGGTGCAACCTGGTTTCACGCTGCAAGCCAACCCGGCCGAAGTGGCCGATGTGTTTGAAGTGCCACTGGCTTTCCTGATGAACCCGGCGCATCACGCACGCCATGATTTTGAATTCCAAGGTCACAAGCGTGAATGGTTTTCTATGCCTTGGCAGGATGCTCAATTGGGGCACGAGCGCTACATTTGGGGAGCGACAGCTGGCATGCTAAGGAATCTCTATCGATTCCTGGCAGCTTGAGACCCAAGACTCAAATATCGAAATGATGAACTTGCTGAGTTGAGCCTGGCGGCGATGCGAAGAAGCGTTGCAAGGTTTCTTTCACAGTGCGAAAGGCGAGATCATCCCAAGGCATCTCCGCTTCGCTGAGCAATTTCACTGCCATCGTTTCGATGCCGGGATTGAATTGCGTCGATTGCAGCTCAGCTGAATAGAAGAAATGCACTTGGCCAACGCGCTCGACATTGATGAGCGTGAAGAGGCCGCCGAGCTTCACATGTGCGCCTGCCTCTTCCTCGGTTTCGCGCAATGCCCCTTGTGAAGTGGTCTCGTACAGTTCCATGAAGCCAGCAGGAAGCGTCCAGAAGCCTTTGCGCGGCTCGATATTGCGCTGGCAAATTAAGATTTTGAGCACACCGCCTTCGATGATCCAGGGAATGGTGCCGACCACATTGAGTGGGTTTTCATAATGGATGGTGTGGCAGCTGGGGCAGACGGCTCTCGTCTTGGTATCGCCATCGTCGGGCGTGCGCAGCTCAGTGGCTGTGCCGCAGTTGCGGCAGTGTTTGGCGGGGGCTCTAGGAAACATACTGGCAGTTTAGCTGTATTGCAGTGGGATAAGAAAAAAGCCCCAAGCTCATCGGAGCATGGGGCTTTTGCACGAATCAAAAAATGATCAGGCTTTTTTTGCAGGCGCTTTGGCTGCGGGTGCTTTTGGCGCTGGTGCTGCAGCCACATTGGTGTGCTTCTCGATCAGCTGACGCGCGGTATCTAGCAGCTTGTAGCCGTTGAAGCCGCGCTTGTTCATGTCTTCCACCCACTCCACTTCCACTAAACGCGAGAGGCGGCGGAATTGCTGGGCTTCAGCGATGTCGAGCGTGGTGATCACATTGCCTGGGCGATCGCTGGCGCTCTTGCGGCCAATCGGGTCATTACCTGCTTGCGTTTTGCCCAGCCAAGCGGAGGTCGCCATGCCGGAGTTGTCGTCAATGATTCTCTTCAGCTCTGGAGGCAGGCTGTTGTATTTGGCGCGGTTCATGCCCATCACGAAAGTGGTGGTGTAGAGTGCGCCGCCTTTGGGATCGAACTCTGCATGGAATTTAGTGAGCTCATGCACTTTCACAGAAGGCACGACTTCCCATGGAATCACCGCGCCATTGATCGTGCCCTTGGAGAGCGCATCGGGAATCGCTGGCAAAGGCATGCCCACGGGCGTGGCGCCTAGGAAGCCCATGAGCTTGTTGACTTGGCGGGTGGGTGCGCGCATTTTCAGGCCTCTGAGATCGGCCACGGTTTTGACTTGCTTATCCACGGTGTGGATCACGCCAGGGCCATGCACTTGCAGCGCGAGCGGCACAACATCTTTGAACTCATCTTGCGCAACCGTTTGCACGTATTCCCAATAAGCCTTGGAAGTGGCTTCGGCATTGCTCATCATGAACGGCAACTCAAACACTTCCACGCGTGGGAAACGGCCAGCGTTGTTGCCAGGCAGAGTCCAGGTGATGTCAGCCACGCCATCGCGTGCCTGATCGTAGAGCTGGGGAGGTGTGCCGCCTAGCTGCATGGCTGGGTAGCCTTCAAATTTGATGCGGCCACCGGAGTCTTTCTCGACCTTGTCCATCCAAGCTTTGTGCATGGTGAGCCAGACGTTGGACTGTGGTGCCATGAAGGTATGAAACTTCAAGGTAACTTGGGCTTGCGCAAAACTCGAATAGCCTGCACCACCGAGGGCTGCGGCCACGCCAGTTTTAATCAGACTGCGACGTTGGATCATTAAAAACTCCTAGTTAAGATGATGAGATAGTAAGTCATCATATCAATTTTAATCGAGCGGATTAACCCTGAGACAAGCTCAGGCCATACATGCCAGGAAATAAACCTTAAGTTTGTACAAATCGTAACGCCCACAGCGAGATCATCGGGAAGGCGAGCACCAGTAGCGCGCGAATGGTGTCTGCTGCCAAGAAGGGCAACACACCTCGATAGCTCTCAGCAATGGGCACGGCATCGCCTTTGTTTTTCGTCATGCTGTTGACGACGTACACATTCAGCCCCACTGGCGGCGCCAGCATGCCAAAGCCCACCGTCATCAGCACCATCACGCCAAACCAGATGGCGGTGTATTCCTTGCTCATGCCGAAATCCAAACCCATGATCATGGGGAAGAAGATGGGGATGGTGAGCAAGATCATAGAAAGCTCGTCCATCACGGCACCGAGCACGACGTAGAACAGCATGATGCAAGCGACCACCATGACCGGAGATAAGCCCCAGCTTCCCACCACTTCAGCCAGCTGGCCAGGCACTTGGGTGAGCGCAAGCGCTGCATTCATGATGTCAGCGCCGAGGAAGATCAGGAAGATCATGGCTGAGCTTTCTGCGGTGGCGTAAAAGCAGTTTTTGAACTTCGTCCAATTCATCTCGCGCTTGAGCAAGGCGGCAATAAAAGTACAGAATGCTCCGACTGCCGCGCCTTCTGTAGGCGTGAACAGGCCGCCATAAATGCCGCCGAAGACGACGACGAAAATCACAGCAATTGGCAAAATGCCAGAAAGCGCCGCGCTCATTTTTTGCTTGGCCACTTCGTCTTTCTCAGGCGCGTGGCCGGGAACGAAGCGGACATAAAGCGCAATCGCGATCATGTACATCAACATCGCCAAAATACCGGGCACCATCGCCGCCATGAAGAGCTTGGCGATGTTTTGCTCGGTGAGGATCGCGTAGATCACCAGGGGCACAGAAGGCGGAATCAAGATGCCGAGTGTGCCGCCGGCCGCCAGTGTGCCAGTGGTCAAGCGGCCTGAGTAGCCATGCCTGCGCATCTCGTCGTAGGCCACATTGGTGATGGTGGCCGCTGTGGCCACCGATGAGCCGCAGATCGCGCCAAACGCCGCACATGCAAACACCGCCGCCATCGCGAGGCCACCTTTGAAGCGCCCCATCACGCCCGCTGCGAAAGCAAAAAGCGCTTTGCTGATGCCGCCCTGCGTCGCGAAATGCCCCATGAGAATGAACAAAGGGATCACTGACAAATCGTAGCTGGCGAAGCGTGCGTAAGCTTGTGAATTGAGGAAGCTGGCCAGAGGTCCCCAGCCGCGCTGAATGAGATAGCCTGTGACGCCCGCAACAAACATGGTGATGGCAATCGGCACGCGCAGCGCCATCAGGCCGAGCATGACACCAAAAATCAACAGGGCGAGTTGAATGCCACTCATACTGCAAGCTCCGGGTTAGATTCGGTTTCTTCTTTTGCAAAGCCTTGGATGGCTTGTGTGAAGGCGATCACCGCCGTCAGCGCCAAGCCGGGCACGATAGCGCTGTAGACGATCCATTCGGGAAAGCCAAGCATCATAGTTCCCGAGTTGGATTTAAAAGAGCTGATGCCGCCTAAAGTGGTGCGCCAAGCCAGCACAGCCATCACGATGCCCAGCACCAGTGCGCCAGCGCGATCAAGCCAGCTTTGCGTGGCTTCGCTTGTCTTGGCAGTGAAGAAATCCACAATGATGTTGCCACGTTGGTATTGACACCAAGGCAAGAAGAGGCCAACTGCTGCACCGCAGGCCGCACCTGACAACTCAAAATCGCCAGTGATGGCTTTGCCCACCAAATCGCGGCCGAGCACACTGGTCACCGTCATCAGGGTGATGAACACCATGAGTAAGCCGGCCAAGATGGCACAGAGTTTGGCCAAAGTTCCTAAAATTTTCATTCACTCTCTCCAGTCAGATGCTCCGTAGTCACTATCAATTCAATAGCATTTCCCGCATGTCATATGGTGGCAACATGCTATTTTCGCTCTAAAAAAATCATGCAACCTTGACCCGCAGATCAGGCAGCCCAGCGACTGTGCCGACCATCAGATCACCACTGACCACAGCCGCCACGCCTTCTGGCGTGCCGGTGTAAATCAAATCACCGGGCTGCAATTCCCAAGCCGCAGAGAGGTATTCAATCGTCTCGGCCACATTCCAAATGAGCTTTGCCACGGTGCTCTTCTGGCGATGCGCGCCGTTGACCGTCACGGCCAATTCGGCGTTGTTGATATCGCCGACTTGCGCGGCTGGCACGATGGGGCCAATTGGTGCGGAATGGTCAAAGGCTTTGCCGATGCACCAAGGGCGGCCTTGTTTTTTCATCTCGCCTTGCAGATCCCGGCGCGTCATGTCGAGGCCTACGGCGTAGCCGAAGATGTGCTTTGTAGCGTCAGCTGCTTTGATGTTTTTACCGCCCGTGCCAATTGCCACGACGAGTTCGATTTCGTGATGGAAATTTTTTGTGAGCGTTGGGTAAGGAATGCTGCCCGTCTCGCCAGCGTTGACCACGACGATGGCATTGGCTGGCTTCAAAAAGAAGAAGGGCGGCTCGCGGCCGGTAAAGCCCATTTCTTTGGCATGCTCTTCGTAGTTGCGGCCGACACAATACACGCGGTTGACCGGGAAGCGCTCAGCACGGCCGACAACAGGCACGCTCACTGTGGCAGGGGGATTGAACACATAGCTCATGGAACTAACCTTTCTTCTTTGTGAATGCCCAAAGCTTGTTGGATTGGGCGGTCTGAGTAACTGAACACCACGCAAGCTTCGTTTGAATTCAAACGCAGAGTGTGCCACGAGGGAACGACGAAATGATCGCGCGCCTTGAACTCAAACGTATAGCTGCCATGATGCGATTCGATAAGTGCTTGGCCTGAACCTTCGACCACGCTGAACACTGTGCCATCGGTTTGCCGATAGGGCGAGCCCTTAAAACCCTTGGGCAGCAGCTGCATACAGGTCTGCATGGTCGGCATGGGCGAGCCGCCAGTGAGCGGGTTGGTATAGCGCAGCTTGAAGCCATCCCAGGCGTCGATTCTTTCTGTGCGCTCCAGAGTGTGCAGCGCCTCGCGGGTGCGCGAGTAGGGGTAGCTAAAGATCGGGCTGGTGTTGCCGAAGGGTGAATCGCCGCGCACGGGCGCCATGTTGTGGCCATAGGCGGCGAAGCTGGCGCCTTCGGGCTTAGTGACCTCTTGCGAGGCGCGGCTGTCGTTTTCTGCGAAGCCTGCGTCGAAAAAGCGGATGGTGGGGATGTCAAGGCCGTCGAGCCACACCATGGGATCAGAACCTTCATGACCATGATCGTGCCAAGTCCATTTCGGTGTGATGATGAAATCACCCGGCTGCATCGTCGTCTTCTCGCCATCAACTGCGGTGTAAGCGCCCGAGCCTTCTACGATAAAGCGCAATGCGCTTTGGGTGTGGCGGTGGCTGGGCGCGACTTCGCCGGGGAGAATGAGTTGCAAACCGGCATAGAGTGATTGCGTGATGCAAGACTGGCCGCGCAATGCAGGATTCTCCAAAATCAACACACGGCGAATCGCTTCTTCTGCCGTGATCGCAGCACCTGCGCGCATCAGGAAAGGGCGCACGTCGTCGTATTTCCACAGCGCGGGCACACAAGGCGTTTTGGGCTGCTGAGGCACGAGGGCATGCAACACTTCCCACAGCGGCGTGAGGTTCGCTGGTGACATGTCCGCGTAGAGCTGCGCGCGATCTGGATGGATGGTTTTCGTGAGCATCGCGTTCACCTTAAAACAAGTTGTGAGGATCAATGCCCTCATACATCCACTTGAGACCTGCAAAACCCGCCGCATCTTTGCCGCCTTGGAAGATGCTATTGCGCAGCTCGCGCGTCACGCCGCTGGCATGGTAGATGTCTCCATAAAAGCGGGCGGTGAGCTGCACACGCGCGGTGCGCAGATAGCGTTTGTCTTGGTAAGCAAGGAAGGCTTGCGCAAAATCGCCTTTGAAATGTTCAACGGCTTTGCCCAGCACCACCGCGTCTTCAATCGCTTGGCCTGCGCCTTGTGCGAGGTATTGCAGCATGGGATGCGCGGCATCGCCCAAAAGTGTGGCGCAGCCTTGGCTCCAGTTCTTCACCGGCTCGCGGTCGCAGAGCACCCACATCTTCCAGGTGTTGATCTTGGCCAGAAGCCCCCTCACCGTGGGGTGTGCATTGGCAAAGCGCTCGGTCAATTCACTGTTATCGCCAAAGGTATCCCAGCCTTCATCGTATTTGTTGCTGTGAAACACGGCCACGAGATTGAACAGCTCGCCTCGGCGCAGCGGATAGGTCACCAAATGGGTTTTTTCACCACCCCAGAGCTGCACTTCATCGCTCCAGAGCTCAGGCGGCACATCTTCTTTTTTGAGCACCGCACGGTATGCAATATGCCCGCTCACGCGCGGCTTGCCATCGCCAACAATTGTTTGGCGAATACCGCTCCACAAGCCATCTGCGCCAATGAGTGCTGCGCCTTGCACGCTTTCGCCACTCTTGAGTTGCGCAGTCACGCCGCTTGCATCTTGCGTGAATGAAGCTACTCCAGCATTCGTACGCAGCGCAATACCGGGCTGCGCACGGCAGGCATTGAGCAACGCATCATGCAAATCCTTGCGATAAATCACACCATACGCAAAGCCGCCGTACGCTGCCCGCGCCGCATCACCCATCTGAACGCGCACCACAAGTTCGCCCGTGCGCACGTCGCGCATGCCCATGGCGGGCGGGAAATAGGCCACTTTGTTGATCTCATCGGTCAGCCCCAAATAATCAAACATGCGAAAAATATTCGGCCCAAGCTGAATGCCCGCGCCAATCTCGCCAAACTCTGCCGCTTGCTCCAGCACCGTCACTGGATGGCCGCTGCGCGCGAGCACGAAAGCCGCAGCCATGCCACCAATGCCGCCACCAGCGATGAGGATAGGAAGTGAAGTTTGACCAAGCGCCACGTTGAATCTCCAAATTGCTAAGCTCGCAAATTGTATGTATGCTTACTAATTAATCGTGTGCGTATTTACCCTGATCATATGCATGCTTACAATCATGTCTGTTATTTAGATGTGTCATGGCAACCTCCTTTGACTTCACCCAAGCGCCTGGCTACCTGATTCGCCGCGCGCACCAAACCTCCATGGCGATCTTCACCGAGGAGCTGGGTGGCTATGAAGTCACATCTTTGCAATTTGCCATCATGCAGGCTTTGGTGGATGAGCCGGGCGCTGATCAAATCACGGTGGCCAATAGAGTTGCATTGGATGCCGCCACTTCTGGCTCAGTCATCATGCGCCTTGAAGAGCGTGGCTGGCTGCGCAGGGAGGCCTCGCCAACGGATAAGCGCCGCAAGCTGCTTTGGCTCACAGCAGAAGGCGAAAAAATGGCCATGGAGATGAAAAAGCCCGCGCGAAAAGTTCAGCAGCGTTTGCTAGAAGCACTCACTCCAACTGAGCAGCAGCAGCTGATCGGGATGCTCAAGCGGCTGAGCGGTATCGAGCCTTAGGCGAGCAGCGTAAAATACGTGCATGTTCCACAGCCTCTGGATGTTTACCATGAACCGCTGTTTCTTCTTTTTGCTCGGCGCAATGCTGAGCACTTCGGTGCTGGCGCAAGGTCAGCTTTCTGCGCCCCTGCCTGTGAATGAAAACGCAGTGCAAACAGGTGTTCCCGGCTTGCGCAAGTTTCCAGCCAATGCTTTGCGTGGCAAACTTGTGGTGACACAAGCACCTGAAATTTTGATTGATGGCAAGCCTGAGCGGCTCTCGCCTGGCTCGCGCATTCGCGATCCGGGGCAGCGATTGGTTATGTCTGCCAGTATCACGGATCAAGAATTCATCGTGAATTTTGTGCGCAACCCACGTGGCGAAGTGCAAGAGGTGTGGATTTTGAATGAGCTGGAAGCCAAGCAAAAAATTCAAACCAACACACCTGCGAGCAATGTCGTTTTTGCCAGTGATAGCGATAACAAAAAATTAGACGATGGCAAAACGCCGTTCAATCAGTTGCCCAGCTTCGAGCAAATGGGTCGCCAACAGCGCGATCAACAGCAGCAACAACGCTGACACGCATGAGCCGCCTTGTGGCTCTGCTTCCCCTTCATTTTTAAGCCGTTTCAGCACTTCGCCGGCATATTTACTGCGCGATAAGCTATCAATTTCATAGTATTGAGTGAACCATGAGCAAGAAAGTTTTTATCCGCACCTTTGGCTGCCAGATGAATGAATACGATTCCGACAAGATGGTGGATGTGCTGCACGCTGCGGACGGCTACGAGAAAACGGATAACGTGGATGAAGCTGATCTCGTGTTGTTCAACACCTGTTCGGTACGCGAGAAGGCGCAGGAAAAGGTGTTTTCCGATCTGGGGCGCGTCAAGCATTTGAAGGCCAAGGGCGTGAAGATTGGCGTGGGCGGCTGCGTGGCCAGCCAAGAGGGTGAGGCCATCATCAAGCGCGCGCCGTATGTGGATGTGGTGTTTGGCCCGCAGACTTTGCATCGCTTGCCTGAATTGCTTTCGAAGCAAATGCAAACAAGCAAATCTCAAGTCGATATCAGCTTTCCCGAGATTGAAAAGTTTGACCATCTGCCACCTGCGCGCCGCGAAGGCGTGAGCGCTTTTGTGAGCATCATGGAAGGCTGTAGCAAGTATTGCAGTTATTGCGTGGTGCCCTATACCCGAGGCGAAGAAATCAATCGCCCGCTGGATGATGTGCTGCTCGAAGTAGCGCAGCTCGCAGGCCAAGGCGTGCGTGAGATCAATTTGCTGGGGCAAAACGTGAACGCTTATCGGGGCGCGATGGGAAGCACTTCCGAGATTTGTGATTTTGCCACCCTGCTTGATTACGTGAGCGATATCCCCGGCATCGAGCGCATCCGCTACACCACGAGCCACCCCAATGAATTCACGCCGGCATTGATCGAAGCCTATGCCAAGCTGCCAAAACTCGTGAGCCATTTGCATTTGCCCGCGCAGCATGGCTCCGACGTGATCCTAGCCGCCATGAAGCGCGGCTATACCAGCCTGCAATACAAAAGCATCATCAGGAAGCTGCGCGCGATTCGCCCGGATTTGCATCTCTCCACCGATTTGATCATCGGCTTTCCCGGCGAGACGGATGCCGATCACGCGAAAACGATGAAGCTCATTGAAGACATGCAGTTTGACAATAGTTTTAGCTTCATCTTCAGCCCCCGCCCCGGCACGCCCGCCGCAGGCTTGCATGACGATACGCCGCATGATGTGAAACAGAAGCGTCTGCTGCAGGTGCAAAAGGCTATCAACGACAACACGCATGCTTTGAGTGATGCCTTCGTGGGCAAAACTGCACGCATCTTGGTGGAAGGGCCTTCGCGGCAATCCCAACCAGATGCACCCGAGCTGATGGGCCGCACAGAATGCAATCGGGTGATCAATTTTGCAGTCAGCCAACAGGCTATGACGCGCTTGCCCGGCCAGATCATCGACATTGCCGTGACACAACGCATGGGTTTCTCGCTTCGGGGAGAGCTTGAGTTGGTTGAAGAGGCTGTGTAACGCGAAAAACGCAAAAAGAACAAACCAGAAAACGCAAAAAAGTCCTGAGAGGTTTTGTGGATGCGTCGCCTGACATGGGATATTTTCTGTCGCGTCATTGATAACTTTGGCGATATAGGCGTTTGCTGGCGGCTCTCTAGCGAGCTCGCGTCGCGTGGGCAAGCTGTGCGGCTGTGGGTGGATGATGCTTCGGCGCTCGCTTGGATGGCGCCCAATGGTTGCTCAGGTGTTGAAGTGGGCAAGTGGCAGCCGAATCAGCCAATGCCCAGCGATACTCAGCCCGGTGATGTGGTGGTTGAGGCCTTTGGCTGCGAGATTGATGATGCTTGGATTGCTATGAATTCAGCAGCGTCTCCCGCAGATTCTATGACGGCCAACTCATCAAAAAGCCTGAAAAACACCGCAAAAAATCCAGTTTGGATCAATCTTGAATACCTCAGCGCTGAAAGCTATGCCGCGCACAGTCATGGCCTGCCTTCGCCGGTGATGGCGGGCGCGGCGCTGGGGATGACGAAATGGTTTTTCTATCCCGGTTTCACAAAGGACACGGGTGGCTTGATCCGAGAGCCAGATGGATTCTCAGGGCCTGAGCCTGCCGAGTCACAGCGCCGAATCAGCTTGTTTTGCTATGAGCCACCGGCTTTGAACACGCTGATGGAGCGACTAGCCAGCTCAGATCTAAGCACTGAGTTGCTGGTGATGCCAGGGCGTGGACAAAAAGCTGTGCAAGCCATCATTCAAAGCAAAAATGCGCATTCGCCCTCATGGAATATGCGCAAGCAGCTATCAATAAATGAGCGAGCCTACATGCCTCAGCCGCAATATGATCAGCTGCTGTATCGCTGTGATCTGAACTTTGTACGCGGCGAGGATTCCCTCGTGAGGGCGCTGTGGGCGGGCCGCGCCTTCGTTTGGCAAATTTATCCGCAGCAAGATGGCGCGCATGCCGCCAAGCTCGAAGCATTTTTGGATTGGCTTCAAGCACCGCCGGATTTGCGGCAATTCCATCGCGTGTGGAACGGCCTGTCTCGGCTCAGTTTGCCTCCGATAGAAGTCAAAGCCTGGCAAGAATGTGCACTTGCTGCTAGAAACAGATTGCTGACTCAGCGCGATCTCGTCTCGCAACTGCTTGATTTTGTTGAGGAAAAGAGAAATCTTGGCATTTGATTGGCATCTTAGCTCAAGCGTTTCGGGTTAAAATCGTAGGCTTTGCTTGTAACCTGCAAGCATGAAGTTTCCGCGCTGATCTCATTGGCGCACACCCAGAAAGCATCCCATGAAAATCGCCCAAGAAATGCGCGCCGGCAACGTGATCATGCACGGCAAAGACCCAATGGTCATCCTCAAAACCGAATACAGCCGCGGCGGCCGCAACTCTGCCACCGTGCGCATGAAGCTCAAAAGTCTGATTGCCAACTTCGGTACAGAAGTCGTCTTCAAGGCCGACGACAAGATGGAGCAAATCATTCTCGACAAGAAGGATTGCACATATTCTTACTTTGCTGATCCCATGTATGTGTGGATGGATGGCGAATACAACCAATACGAGGTCGAAGCCGAGAACATGGGCGACTCTATGAATTATCTCGAAGAAGGCATGGCCGCCGAGGTCGTGTTCTACGACGGCAAAGCCATTTCTGTCGAACTACCGACCAGCGTCGAGCGCGAGATCACTTGGACAGAGCCCGCTGTTAAAGGCGACACATCTGGTAAGGTATTGAAACCCGCTAAGATCGCCACTGGCTTTGAAATTGGCGTGCCGATTTTCGTGGCGCAAGGCGATAAGGTCGAGATCGACACACGCACTGGCGAATATCGCAAACGCGTCTGACCAACCGCGTAGCAGAAAGCGCGTCTGACCAAACCGCGCTGTCGCAAACGCGCTGTTCAGTTACGATTGGAAACATCGATACACTTCTCGTTGTATTTGTGCAAAGACTCCCTCGGGAGTCTTTTTTTTGGCTTGGGCTTGTTATTATTCCCCTGCTATATCGCGCGCTGGTTGGATAAGCATGCCTTACAAGTACAGTCTTTTTGTCAACGGTCTTCATCTCGGTCCTTATGAAAGGCGAATGATCGTGGGCATGCGAGTCAAAAACATCGTTGCGAAAGATCAGATGGTGCAGCGAGAAGACGGACTGGACATGACCGTCGCTGAGTTGATGGAAGATCGTTTGGAAGTCAAACGTTCGGCATCGCCGCAAATTGATGTGAACCAGCTCAGCAGGCTCGGCGCACCTTCTTCGGGAATGTGGCCTGAGTTTTCTGTGCGATTTGGCGGCGGCCCCATGAAGCCAGGTGCGTTAGGCTTCAGTGGCGGCGGGCAAATTTGTTATCAGGGCGATGAGCTACGCATCAAAGGTAACCGCCGTAACGCCAATTTGGGCATGAGCCGCCAAGAAGAGCGCATACCGCTGGCATTCGTTGCAAACTCCACGGTCGATGGCTGCTTCATTGAGATCGCGCTCAAGCCCGGCGTACTGACTCACCGCAGAGAGGGGGAGGAAAATGTTCGCATTGAATGCGTCACTGCAGCTGAGGCCAATGAACTCAAAGAGCTGATCAGTTTGCCCGGTGCAATGCCTACGGCCGCTCCCAACACACAACTTCAGATGCAATAGATGCTTTGCTCAGCTGAGGTGATAAAACCGCTTGATCTCATCCCAAGCCATTTGCGCATCGTCCACATAGCTGAACAGTTTTAAATCTTCATGCGAGATGGCGCCCTCATCGGCCAGTGCTTCGAAGTTGATCACCTTCTTCCAGTAATCCGAGCCATAGAGAAAAATCGGCACCGGCTTGGCCTTGCGCGTTTGCACGAGGCAGAGCACTTCAAACAATTCATCCAGCGTGCCAAAGCCGCCGGGGAAGGCGACCAGCGCTTTGGCGCGCATCATGAAGTGCATTTTGCGCATGGCGAAGTAGTGAAATTTGAAGCTCAGCTCTGGCGTGACGAAACGGTTGGCCTTTTCTTCATGAGGCAAGGTAATCGACAAACCCACCGAGGGTGCGCCCACATCTGCTGCGCCGCGATTGGCCGCTTCCATCACGCCGGGGCCGCCACCGGTGCAGATGAAGAGCTTGTCTTTTGCGGGGCAATTGAGGCTGTATTGCGCAACGAGTTTGCCGAACTCTCTGGCCTGGGTGTAGTACGGCGCGTTGCGCACTAGGCGCTGGGCTTTGGCGAGCTCTTGTGCATCGCTGCCGCCTTGGGCTTTCGTCAAAGCCGCTTGCGCATCTTCCGGGCTGCAAAAGCGTGCGCCACCGAAAACGACGATGGTGTTTTCTACGCCCGCTGCCGCTTGCCCGAGCTCAGGTTTCAGCATCTCAATTTGCATGCGCACGCCGCGCATCTCGCGGCGCAGCAGAAATTCTGGATCGGCAAACGCCAGGCGGCTGGCATCGGGTGCGAGTTTGTCCGCGTTTTGCCCGTGGGCTTGCAAGACGGCCCAAGCATCGGCCAAGCGTTGTTCGGTGAGGTTGGAGGTGTTTTCCATCGTATTCAATTCATATTGTCAAAGGCGATTTGCCCGTTCACCAAAGTCATCTTCACGCGAGCCGGCATCATGCTGCCGCCCATGTCGTGGGCGAATGGCGTGTGTTTGCCTTGGCTGCGAAGCGTCTCGCTGCTCACGCTCCACTCGGCTTGTGGGTCAAAGAGGCAAAGGTCTGCCGCACCGCCCACATTCAAACAACCCACGCTCGAGGCCATGGTGCCCAAGCTGCTGGCGAGCACCTGCGAAGGGCCGTATGTGATGCGAGAAAGAATATCGATCAAATTCATATTGTTTTGCTGCCCCCATTTCAGCGCGAGGCTGAGCAGCAGCTCCAAGCCAGTCGCTCCGGGCTCTGCTTCGCCAAAGGGCAAATTCTTCGCATCGGCTTCTACCGGATTGTGATCACTCACCAGCGCATCAATCGTGCCATCAAGCAGCGCGGCTTGCAATGCATCACGATCGCGCTGCTGGCGCAGCACGGGGGTGAGGCGAGCGCGGCTGTCGAAATAGCCGATGTCGTTATCAGTCAAATGCAGCGAGTTGATGCTCACATCTGCCGTCACTTGGAGGCCTTGCGCCTTTGCTGCACGCAGCAAGTCCACACCCGCAGCGCTGCTGATCCTGCACAGATGCACGCGAGCGCCGGTTGACCGCATCAGCTCAAAAATCGTGTGCAGCGCAATCGTCTCTGCCGCCACCGGCACGCCAGATAAACCGAGTCGCGTGGCCAATGCACCGCTGGCCGCCACGCCTTTGCCCAAGTGCAGCTCTTGCGGGCGCAGCCAAACGGTGTAGCCAAAGGTGGAGGCGTATTGCAAGGCGCGTTGCAGCACCTGCGTGTTGGCCAGCGGCACTTCCGCTTGCCCAAAACCCACGCAGCCGCTCTCAGTGAGCTCAGCCATCTCGGTGAGCGATTCGCCAGCCAATCCTTTGGTAAGCGCACCGAGTGGAAACACGCGCGATTGATGCAGCTTCTCGGCGCGGTATTTCAGCATCTCCACGAGGCCAGGCTCATCGAGCACAGGATCGGTATCAGGCGGGCAGACGAGCGAAGTCACACCGCCCGCTACCGCCGCAGCCAACTCAGATTCGAGCATGCCCTCATGCTCATAACCCGGCTCGCGCAGCCGCGCACACAAATCCACCAAGCCCGGAGCAACTATTGTGCCCTTCGCATCCACAGTGCGCACAGGCGAAAAATCCGCGGGCGCTTTGCCGATGCTCACAATCCGCCCCGCCGCAATCGCCACATCGCCCACCGCATCGAAGCCCGATGCCGGATCAACAATCCGCCCGCCAACAATCAAAATTTTCATTCATCTCTCCATTTCACAAGCGCGAAGCGCATCACAGCAGGGCGCAGCCTCTGCATCACAGCAGCGCAGCTGCGTCACGCCTCGTTCCCCGCCACAATGCTCATCACCGCCATGCGCACCGCGATGCCAAAGGTCACCTGCGGCAAGATCACGCTTTGCTTGCCATCGACCACCGCTGAATCAATCTCCACGCCGCGATTGATCGGCCCCGGATGCATCACGATGGCATCTGGCTTGGCGAGCAGCAGCTTCTCTGGCGTGAGGCCAAAGCTCTTGAAAAATTCTTGAGAGGATGGCAGCAGCGCACCGCTCATGCGCTCGTTTTGCAGGCGCAGCATGATGATCACATCTGCGCCCTTGATGCCTTCTTCTAACGAGTGACACACACGTACACCCATCTCGCGCAGATCGCCGGGAATCAAGGTGCGCGGGCCAACGGCCCTTACCTCAGCGCAGCCCAAGGTGGTGAGCGCATGAATATCGGAGCGTGCCACACGCGAGTGCAACACATCGCCCACGATGGCGACTGTGAGATTAGAAAAGTCGCCTTTGAAATGGCGAATCGTGTACATATCCAGCAAGCCCTGCGTGGGATGCGCATGCCGGCCATCGCCTGCGTTGATCACATGTACATGCGGCGCGACGTGTTGGCTGATCAGATAAGGCGCGCCTGATTCGCTGTGGCGCACGACGAAAATGTCTGCAGCCATGGCGGAGAGATTGGAAATGGTATCGAGCAGCGATTCGCCTTTGCTCGCCGAAGATTTGGCGATGTCCAGGTTGATCACGTCGGCGCTCAATCGCGTGGCTGCAATCTCGAAGGTTGTTCGTGTGCGCGTGGAGTTCTCAAAAAAGAGGTTGAACACGCTCTTGCCGCGCAGCAGCGGCACTTTTTTCACCTCACGATCACTCACGCTCACGAAGCTGGCAGCGGTATCCAAAATCTGTGTGAGGATGGCTTTGGGCAAGCCCTCGGTCGAGAGCAAATGAACCAGCTCGCCGTTTTTATTAAGCTGGGGGTTGCGTTTGTAGAGCATTTATGCGATCTCCTTGGGCTTCATCAAGCCTCCTCAATCTTGAAACTGAAAATACCTGCTTCGCTGCGAGCCAGCGCGAGCGACTGCGCAGCAGGCAAGCTCACGCGAGCTGCTGCAAAATCCGCTTGCACCGGCAATTGCCGCCCGCCGCGATCTACCAAAACAGCGAGGCGCACGCGCGCTGGCCTGCCGTAGTCAAACAATTCATTGAGCACCGCACGAATCGTGCGCCCGGTGTAGAGCACATCGTCAATCAACACGATGTCCTGCCCGTTCACATCAAACGGAATTTGCGTTTGCACGCTGTGGGCGAGGCCGCGCTTAGAAAAATCATCGCGGTGCATGGCCGACGAGATTACGCCGGCTTTGCCCGCGAGCTTCAAATCGGTTTGCAATTGCTGCGCGAGCCACACGCCGCCGGATGCGATGCCGATCAGCTTGGTATCAGGCTCGATCAAATTCTTCACGCCCTTGATGAGCTCTTGGTAGAGCGTGGGCGCGTCAAGTGACAAACTACTCATGGTTGAGAATCATCCAATTCGCTAAAAAACTGTTCCAAAATAATCGCGGCTGCTTCTGCATCCAGATCTTTCGCGCCACGTGATTCAGCCTCGACGCTGCTGTAACGCTCATCCACTTCATGCACAGGCAAATTGAATCTGCCATGAAGCTGGCGGGCGAAGCGCTCAGCGCGTTGCGTCATCTCATGGGCTGCGCCATCGGGGTGTGTGGGAATGCCTACGACGAGTGCATCTGGCTGCCATTCTTTGAGGATTCTTTCTATGGCTGCAAAACGCTCATCAATCACAGCGGTTTGAATCGTTTGCATCGGCGTAGCTGTGCGCGTGAGCCGCGTGCCAGAGGCTACGCCGGTGCGCTTGAGGCCAAAATCAAAAGATAAAAAGCTTTGCTGCTGCTGGGGGATGGATCGTTGAACGCGGCCGCCCACGATCATGCGCGCCCCACATCACGAGAGATCATCCACTCTTGCAAACCGAGCAGACCCAGCGCCTTGGTGTAGCGTTCGCTCACAGGCGTGTCAAAAATCACTTCTGAGCTGGCCTTCACGTGAAGCCAAGTGTTTTCAGCCAATTCAGATTCAAGCTGGCCCTTTGCCCAGCCTGCGTGGCCCAGCGAGATCAGCACCCTGCGCGGCCCACCGCCGCTAGACAGTGCATCAAGCACGTCTTTCGAGGTGGTCAATTCCAAACCATCGGACATCGTGAGCGATGAGGCGTAAAACGTGCTCTCTGGCGCATCCTGCCCAGCTTCCTCGTGCAAAGCCTCCATCAGCTGCTGCTCTAGGCTCATTGAGGCTTTGATCTTCGCCAGCAGAGCGGTTTCAGCTTCGGTGTCTGGCTCGGGCACAGTAAGGGGCACGGCCTTCATATCCGCAAACGTCACCGTGGTGGCTACCTGCTTTTCATGCAACACAAAGCCGCGCTCTGTGTGCAGCGGCCCGCCGCCAAACACAGGGGCTTCTTGCAGATCTTTGCGCTCTAGTGGCAAATCCACCTTGGCAAACAATTTAGGAAGGGTGAGCTCAGTGGGCTTGTTAATCACAATGCCAAGCGCCCCGCGCTCGGAATGCTCGCACAGATACACCACAGATTTAGCAAACGTCTCGTCTTCCATGCCGGGCATGGCGATCAAGAAATGCGCCGTCAGGTCAAATGCGGCTTGATCGTTTGTATCTGGGCTGGGCATGCCTAGATTTTAACTGCTCGCTACATGGGTTTGTTCGATCAACCTGTCATCACCCAGCACGATGAGGGCAAAGAGCATTTCAGCCAGGCTTTCGGCGCGAGCCGTACGCCTTGCGAGCAGCGGCGTGGCTTGTGGATTGAGGATCACGAAATCCGCATCGCAACCGATTTGTAAATTGCCCACCACGCCTTCCAAGGCCAGCGCTTTCGCAGCTCCTGCGGTATGGAGCCACCAAAGCTGCTCGGGCGACAGCGTCACAGCCTGTTTAGCTTGGCTGTGACTGCGCGACGTGCTCCTAGAAACATAGTGGGCAGCGAGCATGGTTTTGAAGGGGGAAAAGCTGGTGCCGCCACCCACATCGCTCGCCAAACCATGCGCCATGCCGCCGCTTTGCGCTGCGGCAAAGTCAAAATTGCCACTGCCAAGGAACAAGTTACTCGTAGGGCATACCGCCGCTGCCGCAGATCGCGCCTTCATCAAGGCGCGATCTGCGTCGTCAAAGTGAATGCAATGCGCATAAATGCTTTTCTCGCGCAACAGGCCAAAGCGGTCATACACGCTCACGTAGCTCGCATCCTCCGGATACAGCTCCTTGGCCCAAGCGATTTCATCGACGTTTTCGCTCACATGCGATTGAATCCAGGCATCGGGATATTTGGCTGCCAGCGCGCCCATGCCGCGCATTTGCGCATCCGAGCAAGCAGGTGCAAAGCGCGGCGTGATGGCGTAGCCGAGCTGACCGCGCGATCCCTTGCCATGCCAGCGCTGGATCAGGCTTTCTGTGTCGATCAAAGAGCTTTCAGTCTCATCGCGCACGCCCTCTGGGCAGTTGCGATCTTGCAGGCATTTGCCAGTGATGATGCGCAGGCCAGCGGTATCTGCCGCTTCAAACATGGCGTTGACGGAGGCTACATGCGATGTGGCAAAAGTCAGCGCGGTCGTCACGCCATTGCGCAGCAGTTCCGCTATAAAAAACGTAGCTGCCCGCGCACTATATTCGCCGGCTACGTAGCGCTTTTCTTCTGGAAAGGTGTAATTCTCCAGCCAAGGCAGCAAGCCATCTGCTGGCGAGCCGATCACGTCAATCTGCGGGTAATGCACATGCAAATCCACAAAGCCCGGCGCGATGATGCGGCCGGGGAAATGCTGCGCGGGCAGATGTGCAAACTGCGCTTTGAGCGAGGCGTAATCCCCGGCTGCGGCTACTTTGCCCGCGCTATCGACCACCAGCAAACCATCGGTATCGAATACCGCACGCCCGGCGTCATCAAAACGTAGCAGGCTAGCGCGATAGGCGCGGATGGGGTGGAAGGGCAGGGTGTTCACCCCGCTATTTTGCAATCTTTCCAAGCACCCCAGATACGAGCGCGTTCATAGACAGTATTTGCCCATCGGTCAGAGCTGTGCCGCGTGGGATCAAAATGCCGCCTTCGTTGTCGAGCACGTCTTGCGCGGCGGCTGCAGCAAAGGGCTGGAGCTTGCCTTCGCCAATGGCTTTTTGCGCTGCGTTCACCTCATCAACCACCGCTTTCGGCACCTTCGGCCCAAAGCTGTCCACACGAATCATGCCTTCGCGCACGCCACCCCAGAAGCTGCTGGTTTTCCAAGTGTTGTCGAGCGAAGCGCGCACCTGCTTGGTGTAGTACGCGCCCCAGTTGTGAG
This sequence comes from Comamonadaceae bacterium, assembly GCA_013297925.1. GTDB lineage: Bacteria > Pseudomonadota > Gammaproteobacteria > Burkholderiales > Burkholderiaceae_C > JANMDU01. Next base: position 5,352 of record JAAFJC010000047.1, on the reverse strand, counting down.
TGACAGCCGCAATCTGCGCATCGGGCGCCACCTTGCGCATATCCGAGTGATAAGCGACGGCCATCTTGCCGCGCTCTTGCGCTGCGATCATCACGGCATTCGAGCCGGTATGAAACGCGAGCACGTCTGCTTCTTGATTCATCAAGACAATAGCCGCATCGCGCTCTTTTGGCGGATCAAACCACGCGTTCAGCCACAGCACCTTCACCTGCGCTTGTCGGTTCACCGAGCGCATGCCTAAAGTGAACGCATTGATGCCCTGTAACACCTCCGGAATCGGAAAGCCCGCTACGTAGCCAGCCAAGTTAGTCTTCGTCATGCGCCCAGCCGCAATGCCTGCGAGATAGCGACCTTCGTAGTAGCGCGCATTCGCAGCAGACACATTCGCCGCTGTCTTGTAACCCGTAATCGATTCAAAGCGCACATCGGGGAACTCACGCGCCACGCGCATCGTCGGCTCCATGTAGCCAAAGCTCGGCGTAAAAATGATCTTGTTGCCTTGCGCCGCCAAATCTCGAATCACGCGCTCTGCATCCGCACCCTCGGGCACGTTTTCTACATAAGTGGTTTTCACCTGATCGCCGAGCGCCGCTTGCACGGCTTTGCGCCCCTCATCATGCTGGCGCACCCAGCCCGCATCAGTGAGCGGCGCAACATAAACCCAAGCTGCTTTCAACGGCTCTTTGGCCGCGTCGGGCGCTTTGGTGGTTTGGGAAAAAACGGGAAGGAAAAAGCAAGCTGCCACGAGCGTAGCTGCGAGGTTTTTATACATGGTAGTCCTCTACATGGCTGCGGGGTTGAACAAATTTGGTGTTGCGCAGCACAACCGCCCGTATTTTACTATGCGCTTAGTTCTCGAGGTGTTTTTGGCCGTTCGCTGGCGTATTGATTGCGCGGCGTGATATTGAATTTGTAGTGTCGGCGTGCTGATTGTTTCGATCCACCCTTTGCACCTGCGGCCTACCATCGGGCATTTGCCTCAGAAAGTTTTTTGAAAACACACGCGATAGAGGTCATCACAAGCTCAGCCTCTCCCCGCGCGCCTTCCAAAAAATTTCTGATTCAAACACCCAATGGTCTCCGCTGGAGAGTTGAACAGGTGAATCTGTGATCAATCCGATTCAAGTTTCGTGAAAATCGATGGGCTCTCTGAAGCGACATCTTCAGAACTGCAAATCTCAGAGGAACCTGCATCTGAGCCAAAGTTCCATGCAAAGCATCCAGCTAATAGGCTAGCACCCATTAAGAAGCATGGGTACAGGTATTCAGTAGGCCGCTCACCGGTGAGCTGATGAATAAACACCACTATCCCTGCCGAAGCAAATCCGACTGCAATGATGCCAAGAAAAATTTGCACGACTTTATTCATACATCTATGACTACACCAAGGTGCGCGAAATGTACCACGCTTAGACTGAATGCGACCTGTCTTAGCAGGCGGAGACCATTGGGTGTTTGAATCGGAAATTTTTTGGAAGGCGCGCGGAGACCATCTTTAATTCACCGAGGCCTGCATCGCGTGTGTTTTCAAAAAGATTTCTGAGGCAAATGCCCGATGGTAGGCCGCAGGTGCATCAGGTGGCACCAAACCTTATGCAAGCAAAAGCCCTTCGACGAGCTCAGGGCGAACGGCCCAGGGATATGAATTCAGTAGCACTCCGCGCAATAAATACGCCGGCGATCTGCTCCAAAAGCTTATAAAGCAGGCTTACGCTTGGGTAGTTTCAAGGTTTGGCCGATGGCCATCACGTCGAAGGCTTCTTGGTGCAGCTTCTTCGCAGCGCGTGCTGCGGCAAGATCTTTGGGGGGTTGATCGAGTGATTCGTCGGTGAGGTCAAACGTGCCCCAATGCACGCCCACGCTGCGTTTGGCTTTGAGATCGAGGTGAATTTGTACGGCTTCTTCGGGGTTGACGTGTTGCTCTTTCATAAACCAGCGGGGCTCATACGCGCCGACGGCTATCAAGGCCATGTCGAAGCCGCCGCCTTTGGCATCGGTTTGCTGCTCGGCGAAGTGTTTTTGCGTGTCGATGAAATCTTGGGAGTAGCCGGTGTCGCCGCCGAAGTAGAAATGAAAATCGGGGGCGAACACGGCAAATGCACCCCAGAGGGTGGCGCGGCGGTCGCCTAGGCTGCGGGCGCTCCAGTGTTGCACGGGGGTGAAATGCACTTCTACTTGGCCGGCGGCGGTTTTGATGGTTTGTTTGTCCCACCAATCCATTTGCTGCACATTGGTGATGCCTTCTGCCGCAAACCATTTCTTCACGCCGAGCGGTACGATGAAGAGCGGCGCACCGCCGGATTGGCTGTTTAAAGCTTTGACGCTCGCCGTATCCAAGTGGTCGTAATGATTGTGTGAGAGCAACACCACGTCGATCCGGGGAAGGTCTTTCAACGCGATGCCCGGCGGCTGATAGCGCTTGGGGCCGGCGAATTGCACGGGGGCGGCGCGCTGGGAAAAATGCGGATCGGTCAAAATATTGAGGCCGCCCATTTGCACCAGCATGGTGGCATGGCCGATCCAGGTGATGGCGGGCTCTTGAGTTGCGCCAAGGTTGGCGCTTACAAACTTCATGTCTGGCGCAACGACTGGCGTGGGCTTCTCGGGTGGCTTGGGCAGGCCAGCGCGGGCGCGCTCCCACTGCCATCGCAGCAAATCGGAGCGGGATTTATCGGTCGCGTCCGTGTAGTTGTTTTGGAAGCCGTCAGGCCGATGGTGCTTCTTGGCGGCGTTGTAATCTTCGTTCACGGTGGTGCAGGCGAAAAGCGGAATAAGGGAGATGATTGCTATAAAAAGAGTAGCTGCTCTCGCAATGAATACGCCGGCAATTTGCCTATTTCGATCTAAAAACATAGAAAAAAGCATGTCAAAGCAAACGCACTGCCGCCACAGCCGCGCAGCCTAGGATGAAATTGAGAATCACCATCTTGTGAATTTGCGCAGCTTTGGCGGCAGCGACCGGCCAGTTTGCCGCAGCCACAGCCCGTTTCAAGCCCTTAAATCCCGCAAAATAAATGTGGCCAAAGACCAAAATCATCGTGATCCCCAGGCCAAACATCAGATGCCAGCCCAGCGGGATGCTGGACATGCCCACGGCTTTTGCGCCCGCGCCGTAAAGATGCAAACCGGTGAGTAAAAGCACAGCAATTGCTCCCAGCACGATAGCAAAGAAGCGTTGCAGCACTTGCGCAAGGAAGGTCAGACGCGCCGCGCCTTCTAGCTGTGAGAGCAGTGCAGGGCGCAAAGCAAAAAGCATGAAGGCCATGCCGCCAAGCCAGACGATGCCGGCTGCCAAATGAAGGAGTTTGATAAAAGTGATCATGTGCATGATTGTGCCTCTGCGCGCAAGTCAGTACGTACGTGTGGGTTTGTGTGGGTTTGTACGTAGTTTCAACCTATAATCGTGAGCTTTGCTGATTCTGATTCGCAGCGTTACAGGTTGGTTACTCGTGAAAACATTGCCGCCACCGCAGCCCTATGAAGATGAACCAGTGAAAGAACCGGCTATTCGCCGCTGGTCGCATGAAGATGCCGCCCAGTTGCGCAAAACCCAGCCCGCCATCTCTCCTTGGCGGGTCGTGCGTTGGATGTTGGTGGCCTCTGCGGTGCTTGGATTGCTGGCTTTTGCCGCTTTCGATGCTGCCACAGCCCTGTCAACAGCCTATGGTAGTTTGTGTGTCGCCATTCCCGCCGCAGTGCTTGCGCGGGGCATGACCTCACCTCTATCGCGCATGAATGCCGCAGCAGGCGCCTTGGCGTTTATGTTGTGGGAGATGGTCAAGATTGGCCTGAGTATCGGCATGCTGATCCTCGCGCCCAGCCTGATAGCCAGCTTAAGTTGGCCTGCGCTGCTGGTGGGTTTGATCTTGACGATGAAGGTGTATTTCGTGGCGGCGATTGTGAAACCCAAGCCTGTGGCTCAGGGATCGTGATCGACGCTCAAAAAGAATTTTGAACTTGTTGTAGAGACTGATAAACATGGCGACCAGCGGACAAGCACCGACCTCCGGTGAATACATCGTTCACCACCTCACGCATCTGCAAAACAAAACGCAGACCGAAGTGGTTGATTTCTCTGTGATCAACATGGATTCCGTGTTTTGGTCGATCACCCTCGGTATCCTCGCCTGCGCCTTCATGTATTTCGCCGCCCGCCGCGCCACCTCTGGCGCACCTGGCCGCCTGCAAGGCTTGGTGGAAATGATCTATGAAATGGTCGATAGCCAAGCCAAAGGCATCGTGCATAACGCCAAGAGCCGCGAATTTGTTGTGCCTCTGGCCATGGTGATCTTCATCTGGATCTTCTTGATGAACTTCATGGATATGTTACCCGTGGACTTGATCCCCACCGCATGGCATGCCCTGGGCCCCGCGCTCGGCTTCAAAGATTACATGCGCGTGCTGCCCACTGCTGATCTCTCCATCACCATGGGCATGGCTGTTGCCGTGCTCCTCATCTGTATTTACTACAACGTCAAAATCAAAGGCGCAGGCGGCTGGGCACATGAGCTCGTCTCTGCACCATTCGGCACCAGCAAGAACCCGATTTTTGCCATCATCCTCGGCGTGATCAACTTCGCGATGCAGATGATCGAATTCGTCGCCAAGACGGTTTCTCACGGCATGCGACTCTTCGGCAACATGTATGCTGGCGAACTGATTTTTATGTTGATCGCTTTGCTCGGCGGCTCATTCGCACTCTCAGGCACCGGCCTGTTTGTCACATTCATGCATGTCGTTGCAGGCCTGGCCTGGACGATCTTCCACATTCTGGTGATCACGCTGCAAGCCTTCGTGTTCATGATGTTGACCTTGGTGTACCTCGGTCAAGCGCATGACGCACACTGATTGCAACTCGCCTCAGAATATTTTTCGTTTTCTCTCAACCTTTCCATCCAAACTTAGGAGTCATCATGGAAGTCATTAGCTTTGTCGCCCTCGCTGCAGGTCTCATCATCGGTCTCGGCGCTGTCGGTGCTTGTATCGGTATCGGCATCATGGGTTCCAAATACCTTGAGTCTGCTGCTCGCCAGCCAGAACTCATGGGCGAATTGCAAACCAAGATGTTCTTGCTCGCTGGTCTGATCGACGCTGCGTTCATTATCGGTACCGGTATTGCTCTGTGGTTTGCTACGGCTAACCCCTTCCTCGGCCAGATCGCTCGCTTGGCCAAGTAAGTTTGTTGGAAAGCAATCGGCAGCATTCGGCTGCCCTTTGCAGCATTTGAAAGAGTGCATTTCAACTTAACAAACTGCTAAGGAATAGTTGTGAATATCAACGCCACCCTGATCATTCAGATCATTGTGTTCCTCATGTTCGTGTGGTTCACAAAAAGCTTCGTCGTTCCCCCGC
>JAAFJC010000046.1 GCA_013297925.1 Comamonadaceae bacterium | reverse complement strand
CCACGGCAGTCACCAACATGGCTGCCAAGGCGCGGGAATCGTCCAAACGGAAGCTGTGTGATTTGAAGAAAGACACCGCGTTTTCAAGGCGTTCCACGCCGGGGTGCGAGGCGGATTGATCGATATGGATGAATTTGCTCATTTGGGTTCTCCTAAACACCCTCTCCAGCCACATTGCTTGAGAAGATGGCTTGATACTAGGGTTTTTACTAGTTTTAGTCTACTTTATATTGATGATGATTAGTATTCACAAAACTGATAGATAAGCCGCAAGCCATGAACACCCTCAACTTCCGCACCCTTGATCTGAATTTGCTGCGCATTCTTGACACCGTGCTCACCGAGCGCAGCCTCACGCGAGCCGCGCGCCAGCTTGCGATGACGCAGCCCGCAGTGAGCAATGCCATGAAGCGCCTGCGCGATGCCTTGGGAGACGATCTTGTGCAACGCTCAGGCTTTGGCATCGAGCCCACGCCGCGCGCGCAAGCGATTGGGCCGGCGGTACGCGCTGCGTTGCAAGCGCTGGAGCACACACTCATCCCCGGTGATTTCGATCCCGCGCAGTCAGGCACCACCTTCATCCTCGCTATGGCCGACGCCACCGCCGCCGAGCTCATGCCCAGCTTGGTAGAAACGATTGAACGGGATGCGCCCAACATCTCCATGCGCGTGTTGCCGCTCACCACGCGCGATCCACGCCGCTTGCTGGCGGATGAGCAGATCCATCTCGCCGTCGGCCATTTCCCTGCTGTATTGGCAGATATCACGGCGCAAGCTCAAGCGGGCGATAGCGCAGGCGCTGCCTTTGCACATGACCGCTTGTACGACGGCGAATACGTCTGCGTGATGCGCAAAGGCCATCCGCTGGCGAAGAAGAAAAGCTTAAGCCTTGATCAATACTGCGAAGCGCATCACTTGCTCGTCAGCTTCTCGGGCCGCCCGTTCGGCTTCGTCGATGAAGCCTTGGCCAGCCTCTCGCGCACCAGGCGCATCCTGCTCACCGTCAATCAATTCTTCACCGCAGGCCGCGTGGTGGCGCGCTCCGATTTGCTCACCGTTCTCCCCCGCCATTTCGTGCGCGTAGCCGATAGCGCAGGTGAGCTGGCGATCCGCGAGCTCCCGTTTGACATGCCCGTCGTCCACGTCGATAGCCTCTGGCATCGCAGAAGCACCGAGCAAAGTGCGCATCGCTGGCTGCGGCAGCAAGTGCTCAGCGCCGCGCGGGCTGTGTTTGCACTGGACAAGTCAATCCGTTCGCCCTGAGCTTGGTCGTTGGGCTCGCCAAGACTTCGACAAGCTCAGTCTGAACGGAATCAAAGCCAAGAAAGTGTTTGCCTTCTACAGGCCTAGAGTTGTCGAAGGAAACGATGGCGCGCTGAGCGCCAGCCACTCGTTGCTAAGCTCCCGCAAATCCACGCGCCGCTTAGCCTCATAGCCTGCCACGCCTTTGCACAGCGCGGGTTGCAAGCGATGCATTGCCCAAGTGGGCGCAAGGATCAGGCTGGGGAATTCTTCATCACTCGCGCTCGTCACGGCGCGGGCTTCAATGATGTGGCTCCATTGTTTGCGCCAATCCACGAAACGATGGTGCTTGGCGATCAGGCCATCAAAGCGCTTGGCCACAATGGTGAGCTTGCGGCCTGTGGCGCTCCACGCTTGCAGATCCGCTTCCACGCTGCGCTCCCCAAGTGGCCAATCTTCATAGTTCAAATCAAACCAGACCATCTCTCGCCAGCCTTCTCGTGCTGCCGTCGCAATTGCATCGCGGATCAATTGCTGAAAATCAGGGCGGCCTGAGAATGAGCCTTCGAGCAAGGGTTTATCAGCCGAATCATTGCCCATACAGCCATCCTTCTTTGGCAAACTCCCCAATCGCCGGCATCAATGCTGCGCTACCTGCTCTTAATTCAGTAGCAGATATGGTGCGCTCATCAGCCAGCTTGCGCAGCAGCTTGGCATCCGTGCCGGCGCATTTGAAGCTTTGGCCGTTGATGAACATGTGTTTGGCATCGTAGCTCATGCGCGTGGCAGCATGCAGCGTCACTTGCTTGAAATTCTTCGGCAAGCTGCCTTCTTCGAAATACACACCCGCCTTTGGATCGGTGAGGTATTCGCCGATCAATTGCTCGATCAAGGTCTTATCTGCAAGTGCTTTGCTCACAGCCTCTGCGGCAAACGCCATCAGCGCGGCAGGCATTTGCCCGGGCTGCGCAGTGGCTTCTTGGGCTTTGTCTTCATACAGCTTGGCGAGCTTGGGATCATCTTCCATGCCATCGGCAATCTCTTCGGCCAAGCGATGCAAAATTTCCCGCGCGAGCTCGCCAGTTTTTGGAGCGCGAAAGCCAATCGAATAGGTTTGGCAACCCGCATCGAGCGCCACCCCATCATGCGCATAGCGCGGCGGCAGATACAGCATGTCGCCAGGCTCCAAAACATGCTCTTGCGTGGGCTTGAAATTCTGCAAGATCTTGAGCGGCGCGCCCTCCACCAAACTCAAATCTTTCTGCGCAGAGATCTGCCAGCGCCTGCGCCCCGAGGCTTGCAGCAAAAACACATCATAAGAATCGAAATGCGGCCCCACGCCGCCGCCTTCGCCTGCGAGCGAAATCATCACATCATCCAGCCGCGCTTCGGGCACAAAGCGAAACTGCTGAAGCAGCGCATGCACGGCGCTCGCATGCATATCCATGCCTTGCACGAGCAGCGTCCAGTCTTTCTTTTTGATACTGAGTGGCTTGTCGAGAGGCCCCTGCGTGAGCTTCCAACCCTTGGCCGTGTGCTCCACGAGGCGAGATTCCACTTCATCACTCGCCGCCATTGCCAACAACTCTTTTTCATCCACCAAGGGCTTGAAATCCGGCACAGCAGCGCGAATTAAAAGAGGCTTTTTCTGCCAATACTGGCGCATAAACAGCTCAGGGCTGATGCCGCCGAGCAAAGCAAGAGGAAGTTTCACATTCATGGGACAATTCTGCCTTAGCTTTAATCACTTCACACCGTTTCAAACCAAATACCGAATACCGGACGCAGAAGACGCAAAGGTTACGCAAATGACGCAAAAAAGACAAAGAGAAAGTTAATACAAAAAAATGAATTGAATTTTGTATTTTTGGTATTCCTTCTGCGTAACCTCTGCGTCTTCTGCGTCCGGTATTTCTCTCTCCAAGTATCCAACCATGTCCGACGAAATTCAACTCCATCATGTCACCCCCCAATGCGTCGTCGCCCTCACCTGGGTGATGAAAGACACGCTTGGCGAAGAGCTGGATGTGCTTGACGAGCCCGCTGAGTTCTTGATCGGCGGCAACGATCTACTTGCGAAAATAGAAGAAAACCTCATCGGCAAAGTACAAAATGAAGTCGTCGAGCTTCACTTAGAGCCACAAGATGCCTTCGGCGATTACATCGACAAACTCGTCTTCTTCGCCCCGCGCGATAAATTTCCTGAGAATTTGGAAGAAGGCATGCTGTTTGAAGGCCTGCCTCCGGGCTGCGATCCGACTGCACCGAAAGACGTGTTTTTCCACGTTACCGATGTGTATCCCGATCATGTCGTCTTAGATGGCAATCACCCGCTCGCTGGCATGGCGCTGCGCCTGCGGATCAAGATCAACGAAATCCGCGAAGCCACCGTTGATGAGATAGGCAAAGGCTCAGCAGGCATCGGCTTCTTCAAGATGGAAGCGAGCCATGAGCACAGCCACGATCATGACCACTCGCACAGGCATTTGCATTGAAATATAAAGCCTTTTGGCTATACAGCCGGCATAAATATTGCGCGGAGCGCTATCAATTCGAGAGTAACCTCCATGCCAGATAAAACACCCGCCTCGGGCTCACCCAAGTCACTCGGCGGCCTCGTTCCGTTTCTCAAACCTTATCATGGCCGCATTGGCGCGGCAATGCTCTTCCTCGTGCTCGCAGCGGCAGCCACGCTGGCCTTTCCGATTGCGTTGCGTGAGCTGATTGATGGCGGTTTGCAAGCAGGCGGCTCGGCGGCAGACAAAGGCGCACAGCTCCTCGCCCTGCGCGGCCATTTCTTCGATTTGTTTTTAGTGGCCGTAGCGCTCGGGCTGTTTAGCGCAGCGCGATTCTTTACAGTCAGCTGGCTAGGCGAGCGCATCACGGCAGATTTGCGCAACGCGGTGTATGCCAAGGTGCTGCGCCAAAGCCCAGAGTTTTTTGAAACTACACAAACCGGCGAAGTGCTCTCTCGCCTCACGGCCGATACCACGCTGGTGCAAACCGTGGTGGGCTCCTCGCTCTCCATGGGGCTGCGCAATGCGGTGATGGGCATCGGCGCGCTGGCGATGTTGGTGTGGACGAACCCAACCGTGATGCTCACCGTGCTCGGCATCTTAATTCTCATCGTGCTGCCCGTGCTGCTGGTGGGCAGGCGCGTGCGCAAGCTGTCGCGCGCCAGCCAGGATCGCGTGGCCGATTCGAGCGCGATTGCAGCGGAAGTGCTCAATGCGATTCCCGTGGTGCAGAGCTACACGGCTGAAGGTTATGAAACCAAGCGCTTTGATGATTCCACCCAGCGCGCTTTTCAAACCGCGATTCGCCGCACGAAGATGCGCTCAGCGCTCGTGGCCTTCATCATCATCGCCACCAGCGCCGCCCTGCTCTGGGGCTTGTTTCAAGGTACGCAAGCCGTGGTGGCCGGCAAGATCAGCGCCGGGCATTTGGGGCAAACCGTGGTGTATGTGATCATCCTGGCCAGCGCGTTTGCCGTGCTCGGCGAGGTGTATGGCGACTTGCTGCGCGCAGCCGGAGCTACTGAGCGGCTGATGGAGCTGTTGCATGCGCCTGAGCGCATTGTTTCAAAGCAAAACAAGGCACTCGCCGGCATAAATACTGCGCAAGCAGCTATTGAATTTATAGCAACTACATTTCACTATCCATCCCGCACGACGATGCCATCATTGCAAGCACTGAACCTCCAAGTGCATCGCGGCGAAACCCTCGCCTTGGTCGGCGAAAGCGGCGCAGGCAAGACAACGGTCTTCCAACTGCTCCAGCGCTTTTACGAACCACAACAAGGCAGCATCCAAATTTTCGGCACACCGATTGAAGAGCTCTCGCTTCAGGCATTGCGCAATGCCATCGCCGTCGTCCCCCAAGACGCCACCATCTTTTCTGCCAGCGCCCTAGACAACATCCGCTACGGCCGCCCCGATGCCAGCGACGAAGAAGTCAAACAAGCCGCCAAGGATGCCTTCGCCGATGAATTCATCAGCCAACTCCCCGAAGGCTACGACACCTTCCTCGGCGAGCGAGGCGTACGCCTCTCCGGCGGCCAGCGCCAGCGCCTAGCCATTGCTCGCGCCATGCTCAAAAATGCCCCCATCCTCCTGCTAGACGAAGCCACTAGCGCCCTAGACGCGCAAAGCGAGCAAATGGTGCAAGCAGCGCTAGAGCGCGCCATGCAAGGCCGCACCACCCTCGTCATCGCGCATCGCTTGGCAACCATTCAAAAAGCAGGCCGAATCATCGTGCTACAAAAAGGCCAGATGGTCGAGAGCGGCACGCATGAAGCGCTTGTTGCGCAAGGCGGTGTGTATGCGAAGCTGGCGGCGCTGCAGTTTCGCAAGGACTGACTTTTAACAACAAATTGAGCTGAAAGTAAGTAGAAAAATGCGGCACGACTGCTACCGCATTGAAAAGGGCAATCTCCTCAAAGCAATATGTGGTCAATGCCGCATTACTCTTGCACGTTAATCGGACATCGCTTCTTTAAGATCTTTGCTGTACTTGGCCCAAGCAGCGTCTTGCTCGCTGGGGTATCCATACTGACACGCATGTTTGTAGGCGGCCCAATCTGCTTTTAGCAGTTTCCATTCGCCTGCATCTATGCTGCCTGGCCATGCATTTCCAGCTGAAATGTTCTGGAGTTGATTCAATTCAATGATTTTCATAGTCCGCTTCCTTCAATTAGAACTGTGTAGCAGCTGCATGCATTCCTAATGCTAAGTCTCGTTGTTGGCAAAGCCTGTCATGTGAATAACCGGCTTTCACCATACGGGCGTGCTCCCGCCATGCATCTTTGATCATTTCATATTCTTCTTTATCAATGTATCCCGGCGATTCTGCGTAACCACCGCTGACCATACTGACAGCTGTAGAACTGATTGCTCGCATAAAAAACTCCATTGCCTCAGAATTTGAAAGCACCGCTCACTATGAGACACTCGCACGCGGCGCTTGTGCCAGATGTTCTGGCGAACTCTTGATTTGCTTCATCTCTTGCTGCAGCTTGCCTTCGCTGATCACGATCACACGATCTGCGCTGGCGATCGTTTCTGGGCGATGCGCAATCGTGATACGCGTCATAGGCAACTTCTTGATGGCCTCAGCCACTTGTCTCTCGCGGTTCACATCAAGATGGCTTGTGGCTTCATCAAGAAACAGAAACAACGGCTTTCTGTAAAGTGCTCTAGCCAGCAAGATGCGCTGCTTCTGGCCGCCTGAAATGGCGGTACCCATATCACCGATCAGCGTCTCATAGCCCATCGCCATCTGGCTGATCTCATCGTGAATCGCCGCCATCTGCGCAGCCTCTTGCACCATGGCCATATCTGGCGCAGGATCAAAAAAGGCGATGTTTTGTGCGATCGAGCCCGCAAAGAGTTGGTCATCCTGCATCACCACACCAATCTGGCTGCGCCATTGGCGCTTACCTAGCTGACTCATGAGCTGCTCGCCCACTCGGCGCTCACCTGAGCTGGGATCGAGTAAGCCGAGCATGAGTTTGAGCAGAGTCGTCTTGCCGCAGCCAGAGCGCCCCACGATGGCTACATGCTCGCCCGGCTCAATGCGCAGGCTGATATCGTTGATCACCCAAGGCTCGGTATCAGCGTAGCGGAATGTGAGGTTTTTGAGTTGTAGCGCTCGCGGCTCGCTGCTGCCCGCCTTGGGCTGCGTCGCCACATCTTCACGCTCTGGCTCACTGAGCACAATGTCTGCCAACCGCTCTCCTTGCAGCGAGAGCATCTTGAACTCGATCATCTTGTCAACAAAACTTGCCACACGTGAGTTGAATTGATCCTTGTAAGCGATGAAAGCGATCAACATGCCGATGGAAAGCGCTTTATCCAAAACAAGATGCGCACCTAGCCAGAGGATCAATACGCCTTCGATTCCAAAGATCAGGCCATTGCCTGCGCGAAAAGCAATCGACAGCCGCTGCAGAGCCACTTCTCTGTTGACGGTGTTGACGACCAAATTGAGATAAGCAGCGCGGCGATCGTTTTCCCGCCCAAAGAGCTTGAGGCTCTGGATGCCGCGCACGCTTTCCAGAAAATGGCTCTGCTGCTTGGCCGCGTGCACGATCTGCTCTTCACTGAGGCGGCGGATCGGCCCATAGTAGGCGATGCGCAAGCCCGCATACAAAGCCACTGCAATGATCACAACCAGTGTCAGCGAAGGTGCGTAAAGCAGCAGCATGCCAAGGGCCACTATAGCCATGAGCCCATCGAGCAAGGCCTCTACAAAGCTGGTGGTGAGTGTGCGTTGAATGGCGCTGATCGAGCCGAAGCGCGAGACCACATCACCCAGATGACGACTCTCAAAGAAATTCACGGGCAGGCGCAAAAGATGGGTATACACATTGGCCAGCCACTGAAAATTCAGATTCACGCTCATAACCTGCACAACCCATGAGCGCAATGCACCCACCGTTTCCCGCATCACGATGACCAATAGGAAACCGATGGCAATCGTGGTGATCAGATGACGGTCTGCAGAGACGATGGCGTTATCAATCACCCATTGGGTGAACAATGGGCTCAAGAGCGCAAACAATTCCAAGACGAGGCACAGCGACAGCACATAAGCCAAGCTGCGCTTCAAACCTGTGACTTGCCCCATCAGCTGGCGCAACGGCACACGACGGCTTTCTTGGATAGGCTTGAATGCGGAAGTGGGCGTCAGCTCTAAGGCGACGCCTGTGAAATGCTCGCTGGTTTGCTCATAACTCAAGCGACGTACGCCTTGGGCTGGATCATGGATGGTGATGCTCTTCGCATCCGCAGCCACCAGCACGACAAAGTGATTCAAATCCCAATGCAAGATGCAAGGCAGTTTGAGCTGGGGCATCTCGTGCAAATCAAGCCGCAGAGCGCGCGAGGCCAGCTCGATACGGGTAGCAAACTCCACCAAATGCGCCAATGTTGCGCCTTTGAGTGAAAGGTTAAAGCGCTGTCGCAGGCTGGCCAAATCGGTTTCAAAACCATGATGATTGGCCACCATGGCCAGCGATGCAAGGCCGCATTCAGCAATTTCGGTTTGCAAGATCACCGGAGTCTTGCGACCCCAGCCAAATTGAATGGTGTTAGCCATGCTCATAAGATGCTCACACTTTGCCTGTGATGCTGTAAAGGGGCTCAAGCACCCATTCCCAGAGTTTGCGGCGCTCCTGCAAGATGGCAGCATCCAGCGCCATACCAGCTACCAAAGGCTGGGCTTTGCCATAGGCCAAGATGTGCGATTGCGCGAGCTGCACCGTGACGCGATACAGAGGCTCATTGGATGGCTGGCCGCTCGTTACATGGGCTGCCGCGCCGGATGCAGCAGTAGCTTCAGCTGGCGTCATCGAGGTTTTGCTCACGGCGATCACGCGACCTTCCTGGTGGCCAAACTTCTGAAACGGATAGGCCGCGTAGCGCAACATTACGTTTTGGCCAGGCTCAATAAAGCCAACTGCTTGGCTGGGTGCAAACAAATGGGCCTGCAGACCATGGTTCTGCGGCACGAGCGTTGCCAGAGGAGCGCCAGCGCCAATCACCGCACCAGAAGATACAGTCAAGCCCGTGATCAGACCATCTTGCTGCGCCCGCACTTGCACGGACTGGCGCGCCTCGTTTTCTGCGCTCTCTTGCACTAAACCAGCCAAGCTACGCTCAAGCGCACCCAGCTGGGCTTGCATGCGCAGTGGAATTTGCTTGAGCTCAGCTTGTGTATTCGCCAATTCACGAGTGACTGTGGTGCGACTTCTCTGAAGCTGCTGCAAGCGAGTTTTCTGTTCAAGCTGGTCGCTTTGATGCTGCATCAACTGCGCAGGCGAGACAAAGTCTTGCGCCACCAAACCTTCATGCCGCTTTAAATTTTGCTCTGAGATTGAGAGGCGATTTTGCTGGGTGATCAGTTCTTGCTCAATTTGAAGAAGCTCATTTTGCAGGCTGCCTGAGCGGCGCTCTAGGCCGTTTTGCTGTTCTTGGAGCAGCTGCAATTGCTGGCTGCGCTCATTCTCTAGGGAGCGCTTTTTACGCCCAATCTGAAAGGCTGTTTGTTGCTCCACGCTCTCGGCAGCTTCGAGATTGCGCTGAGCGCTGATTTCGAAGAGCACTTCACCGGCCTTGACGCTCTGGCCTTCGCTGACTCTAATTTGAGTAAGCACACCACTCTGGGGGCTAGCGAGCTTGAGCACGCCTTGGCTGGGCACTAGCACGCCCATCACCTGCACCTTGCGCGTGTAGCTGCCCCAAGCAATGTAGGCCATCACTGCAGCACCGATCAACAGGCTGGCTGCAATCAGCCATATCAGAGCGACTGGGCTGGCTAAATGGATCGAGCCATAGGCACGTTGGCCCGCGGCTGCCATCACTTCAGTGCGAAAGAAGCTATCTTGTTGCATTGCTTTGTTTTAACCATCTGGAGACGTCAAAGGAATCGGAATTTGATTAAATGTATTATTCGTACATTTTTAAATTAAACAAAACAAACTTACAAAGCTTTGCAAATGAAATGTTTTTTTAGTACATTTGAGAGAATTACTCAACACAATACAAGCTAAAAGCTTTATGTCTGCCTCCCCTGATCCGTCTGGCCAATCCCTGCAACTGCTGCATGCAGCACGACAAGTGCTCACACCATTGGTGCGGCTGATGCTGGCGCACGGCGTGAAATACAACCAATTGCAGGAGCTGCTGAAGTCCGTGATGGTGGAAGTCGCCAGCGAAGATATCGCACGCTCGCAAGCGATGCGTGCCCAATCGCGCATCAGCGTTGCCACCGGGCTGCGCAGGCCTGAAGTCAAGCGTTTGCTGGAAGAGCCCATCACACCGCATAGCAAAGGGCGGTCGGTGATGGCCGATGTGTTTGGCCGTTGGACAGCTGATCGTCGCTATCGCGATGCGCGTGGGCGAATCAAGCCTCTCGCTCGTTTAAGCAGTGTGGGGGGCGAGGAATCGTTTGAAGCACTAGTCCGCAGTATCAAGAAAGATGTGCATCCGCGCTCCGTCTTTGAAGACATGCAGCGGCTGGGATTGATCGCGCTAGACAAGCAAGGCCGCGTTAAGCTGATCCAGAGCGCATTCACTCCAAAGCAAGACTTGGCAGAGATGCTGAATTTTCTAGGGGCCAATGTGGGATCCCATTTGGAAACTGCTGTGCACAACACCTTAGGGCTTAGCCCTGATCTGCTCGAGCAATCCATGCTTGGGGAAGGTCTTTCAGATCGAGCGGTGGCGCAGGTTGAAGCTCGCGCACGCGAAGAGTGGCGAAGGCTGTTCAGAGAATTGGGAGATCTGATGATGCAAACGATGAAGCAAGACAAAGCAGAAGGTATCAGCGGTGACCGACAGATGCGCATCGGGATGTACAGCTCCAACACCGTATGGGTCGATGAAGAGAAAGCACCTACCCCATCAACAAGTTCAGCGTAAGGGAATATCCCATGAAAACACGGTATTTTTCAAAACCTATGCATAGCTGCAGCTCGAGCCTCAGTGACCTGACGGATCGCTTCAAAGCAATAGAGTTGTATCTATTGGGTCTAGCTGTGGCCATCTTGATGATGGCATGTGGCGGTGGTGTTAGCGGCGGTGGCACAGGAGGCTCCTTGCCCGTTTCAAGCAGCCGCGGACCGGTCAACGGCTTAGGCTCTATCATTGTGGCCGGCATTGAGTTTGATGATCCGATCCGCCGCACGGAGGCAGAGGATGGTGCCAAACTTACAAGCAGCGACCTTACTCTTGGCGTGCAAGTCGCAGTCATTGGTGAATCACAGACTTTGGAGCCAAAATCCATCAATCGTGTCAAGTCCATCATCATCCAGCGACGTTTTATGGGTACGCTGATTGTCAAGGATCAGCAAGGTCAAATGCACCTGAGTATCAATGGGCAGCGTATCTTGATGGATCGTCGCAGCATCGTGGTGGGTAAGCGCGCCGTGAAAGAATTTGCAGGGCAGAAAGTATTGGTATCTGGCTATTTAGAGCCATATCGAAACGACATCATTGCCACGCGCATTGAATCGGCACCCGCCGCCATTTCAGCTGACAAGGTATATGTGACCGCGAGAGTGCTGGCTGTCGATAGCAGCGCTAAGTTGGCTTCGCTAGGTTTTACGACAGTCGCTTATGCGCAAGCAACTGGCTCTGGCAGTGCGATACAAGCAGGTGAGATCATTCGGTTTGAGGGCACGGCCACAGCGGGCAGTACGACCGGGGTGATCGCCACTGCTTGGCGCCAAGTGGGCAGTAAAGCACCGCAGGGCAACATCACGCTTCGCGGCGTCGTGACTTCGCGGCCCACTGCAGCTTCGCCCAACACGCCGCTGGTTGTTGACGGCTACACCATACCGCTATCACAAGCGGCGTTAACGGCGCTCACAGACCTTCGCAGAGGCTCAACGGTTGAGGTCAAAGGTCAGCTAGATCAAACGACTATTTTGAACGCCAGTGTTCGCATCATCGGCTACCCGATTGATCCTCTGCCTGGTGAGGAAAGTGTGCAAGAGCCCGCGCCACAGCCGGGTGCCCCGCCCTATGATGACTACCTGATCAAAGGCGGCACCGTAGAGAGCGTTGATCTCGCAGACAATAGCTTTGTATTGCGCGGCATTCGTATCAAAATGCCAGCGGGCGCTGCCTTACCACCTGAAGTGTATGTAGGCAGCGTGATTTCCATTGCAGGTCAAGTGCGTCTGGATCAAAACGGGTTGTATTTTGAATCCGTGGTGACCCAACCGGATCGCCAGTGGCAAACCCCGCAGCAGATTAGTGCAACTTCCCACATACAAGATGTGTTGATCAACGGCACTGGACAAGCACGAATTGTTTGGATAGATGCTGACTCAGCCAACCTACAAAGCACTCTGTATGAGCCCTCCTCGGGTCTATGGACGCCACAACCCACTGTGTCTTTGGGCAATGCGACAGTGACCGAGAGCAACCTCGGCTTGTATCTGCAACCGTCTTTAGGTTTATCCGATGGTAGAGCCATGCTGGTCTACCAAGCCGCCAATTGCCTTTATGCCAAGCCAATAGGCGTAGCATCTTCAGAATGGTTGACTGCGCGGCAGGTGAGCACTGATTGCAGCGGAACAGTGATCACACCGCGAGTCGCCATAGACGCTTCTGGCAATGCAACCATGGCGTGGACTGAGCTCAAAGCAGGCAACTACAGAGTTTGGGCAAGCCAATACGATGCGTTAACTCAAGCATGGAGTACGCCTCTAGCGCTATCTACAGCAAGTGCCTCATTTACTGAGGTTTCTATCGCTCGTAACGCGTTGGGGCAAGCGGTCGTCGCGTGGAGTTCACAAGGCAGCCCTACTAGTGCCACCATCTACAGCAGCGGCAATTGGAGCACAGCATCTCAAGTTACCTCGGCCACTTTAAGGGGTAATTTGACCATCGACAGCAACGGCAACATCACCTTGATAGCAAGCTACCCTGACCGCATTGTTGCGACTCGCTATAGCGCAGCAAACGGCACATGGTCTCCAGAAATTGATGATTTCGCAGACAGTGATGGCAGCCCCATTTTTCGCAGCTTGACGGCAATGGACGCCACAGGCAATGTGGTCGTTGTTTGGCGAAGTGAAGCTAGAAAAACTCTTTACTCAAGAAAATTCAATTCGACCGATGGTCTGTGGGGCAGCATTCAAACTGCAGCTACATCGACTGCTTCTGTGAGTCTCTCTGCAATGGCCGCAAATTCCTCTGGCCAAGCTGTATTGGCATATTACTCAGCTGATAATCAAACCATCAAAAAATTCGCAGCCCGTTACAGCTTTGCAAACGATAGCTGGAGTCTTCCGATACGACAAGAAGGCATCCCTGCCGATACAACAGCCCTGCTGTTGAGCAACAACAGGGTGGCCATCAACGAAGGTGGTGCTGCAGTCATGATTTGGCGACAGTTAGATCCACAGAACATACAACGCAGCTTTGCCAATGTAATGAGATGAATACGGATCACCGCACAAGCATTTGAAATGAGTGGTGATTTGCGCAAAGGCATTGAACTGGCTGATCAATCCAGCTTGACGCCCAGATCCACGGCAAGCTTGATCCACACCGGCACATCCCGCTCCCAATCAGCCCTCGTCTCTTTCAGATTCTTGGGCTTGTTGGGAATCGCAAAGGTTTCGCGCAGCTGCGCAGCGCGGGGCGTATTCGCGCCTTCCACCACCACGAGCGAGAGTGCTTGCAACACAGCTTCAGGCGTGCCGGCGGGCGCCATGAGCGGTAGGCCGCCTTCTAGGGTGACCAAACGGCCTTGCACCCCTTGCTCAGTGAGCGTGGGCACATCAGGCAGCTTGGGAGAGCGATAAGAGCCTGTGACGCCAATGGCGCGCACGCCGCGCGACTGCACGGTGGCAAAGGACTGATAGCTGCCAATGGCCACTTGCAATTGACCGCCCGCAAGGTCGACCCACATCGGCGCTTCGCCTCGGTAGTTGATCGTTTGAATCTTGGTGCCTTCGCTGCGATTGGTCTGATCCACCACCATATTCGGATACGCGCCCGGTGCATAGCTGCCCATGCTGGTGGGGTTTTGCTTGGCGTATTGAACCAGTTCTTTGAACGTCCGCACGCCCAGCTTCTCTGGCACACCCACAATCAGCGGCCCCGAGGGGAAGAAGGCAATCGGCACAATGTCTTTGTCGAGGTTGTAGGGCAGCTTGTTGTAAAGCACGCGGTTTTGCCAGACGGTGCCCGAGGTCGTCATGAGCAAGGTGTAGCCATCTGCGGGCGATTTAGCCACCGCGTCAATCGCAATGATCGCGCCCGCGCCGGGCTTGTTGTCCACAATCGCTTGAATCCCGAATTTCGCGGTGAGCTGCTCGGCATAAAGGCGCGCATAAGCATCCGTGAGGCCACCAGGCGGAAAGGCCACAATGATGCGGATGGGTTTGCTTGGCCACTTGGCTTGCTGAGCGATGGCACTGGGCAAGGCAAGCGAGGCTGCGGCCAAGCCACCGGCAGAGAGCAATTTACGGCGAGGGAAAAGTGGGAGCTGAATCATATGGTGGCCTGCTGAAATCCTGAATAGTTCACGATACAAGATTCGCTAGCAAATGCTCTCCCGGCAAACCCTGACAAATTGACCGGAGCGACGCGTGCGTTCAACGCATTGCAAGCGTTCAGCTACAACCAAAGAGAAAAACTATAGAAATGATAGCAAACTATCAAGCTCACATGTGTGCGAGTTGCCTATAAAGCTTGTGAATCAGTTCGCCTTCAGAGCCGTGGTGCACCTCGACTCTGGCTGCTTTTATGACTGCACGCTTGAAATGACTAATCACCCCTGCGCAGCCACCCGCTCCGCCTTGCTCTGCAATTTATTCAGCGCAGACAAGTAAGCCTTAGCAGACGCGACGACGATGTCTGGATCTGCGCCGACGCCGTTGACGATGCGGCCGCTGTTTTGCAGCCGCACCGTCACTTCGCCCTGTGACTCGGTCGATCCGCTTATGGCGTTGACCGAGTACAGCACCATCTCCGCGCCGCTTTTGACGTGCGCTTCGATAGCCTTGAGCGAGGCATCGACCGGCCCATTGCCGCTCGACTCTCCGCGAATCTCTTTGCCGCCCACCGTAATGACGATGGAGGCATGGGGCTTCTCGCCCGTCTCGCTGCGTTGCGAGAGGGAGATGAAGCCAAAATGCTCTTTTTCTGCCGTGACGGATTCGTCGCTCACGAGCGCGAGAATGTCTTCGTCAAAAATTTCAGATTTCTTGTCGGCCAACTCTTTGAAGGCCATGAAAGCGGTGTTCATCTCGCCTTCTGATTCGAGAATCACGCCCAAATCTTGCAAGCGCTGTTTGAAGGCATTGCGGCCTGAGAGCTTGCCCAGAACGATTTTGTTGGCGCTCCAGCCCACGTCTTCTGCACGCATGATTTCGTAAGTGTCTCGCGCTTTGAGCACGCCGTCTTGATGGATGCCACTGGCGTGGGCGAACGCATTTGCGCCGACCACCGCTTTGTTGGGCTGCACGACGAAGCCGGTGGTCTGGCTGACCATTTTGCTGGCGCTCAAAATTTGCGTGGTATCGATGCCCATAGCGAGGTTGAAATAATCTTTGCGCGTTTTCACGGCCATCACGATTTCTTCCAAGCTGCAATTGCCAGCGCGCTCGCCGAGGCCATTGATCGTGCATTCCACTTGGCGCGCACCGCCGATTTTTACGCCAGCCAAGCTGTTGGCCACAGCCATGCCGAGGTCGTTGTGGCAATGCACGCTCCAGACGGCTTTGTCGGAGTTGGGCACGCGCTCGCGCAAAGTTTTGATGAAGTTGCCGTAGAGCTCAGGAATCGCGTAGCCGACTGTATCGGGAATGTTCAACGTGGTTGCGCCTTCTTTGATCACGGCTTCTAACACGCGGCAGAGGAAATCTATATCGCTGCGGTAGCCGTCTTCTGGCGAGAACTCAATATCCGCGCACAAATTGCGCGCAAAGCGCACCGATTGCTTAGCTTGCTCGAAGACTTGATCGGGCGTCATGCGCAGCTTCTTTTCCATGTGCAAGGGGCTGGTGGCGATGAAGGTGTGAATGCGGGCGCGCTCTGCGCCTTTCAATGCGGCAGCGGCTTGGCCAATATCGCGATCATTCGCGCGAGCGAGCGAGCACACCGTGGAATCCTTGATCACGCTCGCAATGGCTTTGACGCATTCAAAATCACCATTGGAGCTAGCTGCAAAACCGGCTTCGATCACATCCACTTTCAGGCGCTCCAACTGACGGGCGATGCGCAGCTTCTCATCTTTCGTCATCGAAGCGCCGGGAGACTGCTCTCCATCGCGCAGCGTGGTGTCGAAAATAATCAATTTTTCTGGGGTGGCCATATGGGTCGAGGTGGCAGTGGTCATTTAAAGCTCCAGAGAAGAAAAGTGAAAAGACAAGAGAGAAAAACAAAAAAGCCCGTTGGGTTGAATCAACGGGCCTTAAGAGTTTGGGGTATGTGCTCGCGCGTTACCAACTCCGCCCGGGGGGCAGTAGAAGAATAAGGGCAAGCGAAATTCGGTTCATGCGCAAACTATAGCACAGAAGTTTTGAAGCACAAACTCAAGAGCACATCTCAAAACAATGCCGTCTGCCTCGCATCTGGCGATGGCGGCACAAATTGCGAAAGATCAAGCTGCACTCGCTCACGGTTGAACCCGTGCTTGCGGCAAGCCGCTTCAAAGCGCTTTTTGATCAGCTCCGCCCAGATGCCCTGCCCCTTCATTCGTGTGACGAAATTTGCGTCGTAATCCGTTCCACCGCGCATCTCTTGCACTCTCGCCATCACCCGCTCTGCCCTTTGCGGGTAATGCTGCGCAAGCCATTGGCGAAAGAGCGGCGAGATTTCCCAAGGCAGGCGAATCACGGTGTAGAAAGCCGTGCGCGCGCCAGCATTCCAAGCGGCTTCCAGCACCTGCTCCATGTCTTCATTGATAAACGGAATCTGCGGTGCAACGCTTACGCCCACGGGCACGCCCGCTGCTGCAAGCTTTTCAATCACGCGCAAGCGGCGATGCGGCGCGGCAGCGCGGGGCTCCAAGATGCGGGCGAGCTGGCCATCGAGCGTGGTAATCGTGATGTACACCGCCACAAGTCTGCGTTGCGCCATGGGAATCAGCAAATCTAAATCACGCTCCACACCGCTGGATTTCGTCACCAAGCTCATCGGGTGGCCAACTTCTGCCATCAGCTCAATCAACGAGCGCGTGAGCTTGAGCTCTCGCTCCACGGGTTGATAGCAATCAGTCGCTGAGCCGATGTTGATGAGCTGAGGCACATAACTGCGGCGCGAAAGCTCTTGACGAAGCAACTGAGCAATATTGGATTTAGCAATAATCTGCGTCTCAAAATCCAGCCCCGGCGAGAGATTCAGATAACTGTGCGTAGGCCGTGCGTAGCAATAAATGCAACCATGCTCGCAGCCGCGATACGGGTTCACTGAGTAGTCAAAATAGATATCCGGTGAATCATTTTTGTTGATCGCCGTGCGCGCATCCTCCATGCGCACCTGCGTGGCAGGCGGCAGGCGCCCCGCAGCTTCCGCTGTCCCCAAATCCAATGTGTCCCAGCCATCATCAAATTGCGCTCGCTCATCTTTGCGAAACCGATGCGCGATCTGGCTCACTGCGCCCCGCCCTTTGAGCAAGCTCAGAGGAATCAGGGTTTCAGGAACAGGAATGGAATGCTTAGCCACAGCCTTATATTACTGTTTATAAATACATATATCAACCAACCTATTCATCAGAGATTTCTATGGACGATTACAATACACCCATATCTTTAAATATGGGTAGCCATATGAAAACCACCTTAGACCTTGCCGATCCCTTGTTTCATGCCGCCAAAGCCATGGCCGCGCAACAGAAAACCACGCTACGAGCACTCGTAGAAGAAGGGCTACGGCTAGTGATGGAGCAACGCAAGAAAAGCGCTGCTAAGCCCTATGTGCTGCCCGATTGCAGCGTCAAGGGTAGCGTGCTCGTTGCGCCATTCAACTTGCAGCAAATGAATGACGATTACGCTATCGAACGTTTCGAACGTGCTCAGCGCCATTTGAAAGAAGACATGGAAGCCGCTCGGCTCAAACAAGCTGCTCAGGAGTCTCATAAGGCAGCAGCATGATCGCAGTCGATACCAATGTGCTGGTGTATGCCCACCGCAGGGAAATGGATGCACATGAAAAAGCTTACGAATGCCTGAGCGCACTTTGCGCAGGCCAGCAAGCTTGGGGCATCCCAACGGCTTGTATTTCTGAATTCATGGCCACCGTCACACACAGACGCATGATCGGCACAGCCAGCACGGTGGCGCAAGCCATCCAGCAGGTCAACGCATGGCTCGCAGCGCCCAGCGCCCGGATACTGCATGACGGCGAGCAACATTGGCGCATCTTGTCTGAGCTTGCCGTCACCGCCAAGCTCCAAGGCGGCCAGTTTCATGATGCGCGTGTGGCAGCGATTTGTATTGAAAACGGGGTTAATACGCTTTACAGCACGGACAGAGATTTCAGTCGCTTTAAAACACTAACGACATTTAACCCTTTGGTATAAATTGGCTTTCATTCTCCATCTATTCGCCAATATTTATACCTGTGAGTAGAACTTTGTGTGATTCTGGATTAATGATTTCAGAGACTTTTGTGTCAGTTATGCATCGCATAGCCATCTATACACATCAGGTTTTGCGGTGAACATTACACTAGCAGCACAACATGCGTAGGTCACTTGCTAACTATCTAGTTACCCTGGTACTTTCTGCTGCAGCACTCGCGCCAGTGATGGGGCAACCTGCTGATCAGCTACCAATGTATGGCGGCCACGACAGAAGCTCAGATCCGATAGTTCGCGCGGCTGACGAAAAACTCATTGAAGACAGTACTCGTCAGTACGGAAGTAGGGAAAAGGCAAGCATGGCGTTTGTTGGCAATGGTTTTGCGTACTACGGCCGTGGTGACTTAGCTAATGCCATGCGCCGCTTCAACCAAGCATGGCTTCTTGACGCCAACAACCCAGAGGTTTACTTTGGATTTGCCGTTGTCCTACACGATAAAGGTAAACACTGCGACTCATCAGCACAGTTCGAAAAGGCAGCTTCCTTTGGTCGCTACGTCCAAGGCATGCTGCCAGATGCCGCCCGAGTAATCGTACTGTGCGCCATAGAGGACAAGTCCCTCACAGAGGAGGCTAGATTGGCGCTCTTTGCTCGTTCGGACACCTTGTACATAGAAGCACTATCCAAAGAACCAAGCAAGGGATATGTGTATGCGTCACGGGCGTCTGCCCTCTTTTGGCGCGGCAACTACTCCGCATCGTGGGAGGCAGTGAAGCAAGCCAGGCTCAACGGTGGTCGCATTCCTGAGAAGTTTCTGCGAATGCTGGGCGAGAAATTGTCGGAACCCAAGTGAGACCTAACTTGGCGTTTAGCCAGACATCTCCCCAGCGGAAACCATTGGGCGTTTGAATCAGAAATTTTTTGGAAGGCGCGCGGAGAATAGCTTTAATTCTCCGTTGCCTCAATCGCGTGTGTTTTCAAAAAACTTTCTAAGGCAAATGCCCGATGGCACGACGCAGGTGAGCGGGTGGTGCGAATCGGTGGAGTACAAACACGAACTGAGTAAAAGAAAGTGTTCGGCGATCACCGCAAAAAGTGGGGTCAGAGCACAATTTCGTCTGCGCTTGAATTCGCGCCGGTTAGATCGTTGTCTTGAATTGTGATCTGACCCCATTTTTTGCTACGTCTTCTCCGCAATAGCCTTCTGAATCAAAGCCACAGCATCGGCCAACGGCATCACCGTCCCCTGCGTCGCGCCACGCGCACGCACGGCAATCGTGCCGGCTTCTACTTCGCGGTCGCCCATCACCAAAATGTAGGGCACTTTTTGTGCGGCGGATTCTGCGATTTTTCGGGTGATTTTCTCGCCGCGTACATCGGTTTCTACGCGCAGGCCTGCTGCGCGTAGCTGCTCGGCAACCTTGCCAACGTGCTCAGCTTGCGCGTCGGTGATGTTGCACACGACCGCTTGCACGGGCGCAAGCCATGCAGGCAAGGCACCAGCGTGTTGCTCGATCAAGATGCCTATGAAGCGCTCTAAGCTTCCGACGATGGCGCGGTGGAGCATGATGGGGCGCTTGCGCTCGCCGTCTTTATCCACAAACTCTGAATCCAAGCGCTCGGGCATGTTGGGATCGACTTGGATCGTGCCGCATTGCCAAGGGCGGCCGAGTGCATCTTTGAGGGTGTATTCGATCTTCGGGCCGTAGAAAGCGCCCTCGCCTGGCAGGTATTCGAAATCGCAGCCACTGGCTTTCAGGCCTTCGGCCAGCGCGGCTTCGGCTTTGTCCCAGCTTTCTTCGGTGCCGATGCGTTTTTCGGGGCGTGTGGAGAGTTTGTAGATGATGTTTTTGAAGCCGAAATCGGCATAGACTTTTTGCAAGAGCGTGGTGAATGCGATCACTTCGGCTTGGATTTGATCTTCGGTGCAGAAGATGTGGCCATCGTCTTGCGTGAACGCGCGCACGCGCATGATGCCGTGCAGGCCGCCCGTGGGCTCGTTGCGGTGGCAGTTGCCGAATTCGCCGTAGCGCAGGGGCAGATCGCGGTAGCTCTTGATGCCTTGCTTGAAGATCAAGATGTGGCCGGGGCAGTTCATCGGCTTCAGAGCGTAATCACGCTTTTCGCTCTCGGTGACGAACATGTTTTCGCGGTATTTATCCCAATGCCCCGTCTTCTCCCACAGGCTCTGATCCAGAATCTGCGGGCCTTTGACTTCTTGGTAGCCGTTATCCACATACACCTTGCGCATGTATTGCTCCACCTGCTGCCACAGCGTCCAGCCCTTGGGATGCCAAAACACGGTGCCTGGGCTGTGCTCATCGATGTGAAACATGTCCAGCTCTTTGCCCAGCTTGCGGTGATCGCGCTTCTCGGCTTCTTCAAGCATCGTGAGATGCTGCGCCAAATCTTCCTTGCTCGCAAAGGCCACGCCATAGACGCGCTGTAGCATTTCATTGCGATGATCGCCGCGCCAATACGCGCCAGCCACTTTCATCAGCTTGAAGAATTTGAGCTTGCCTGTGCTCGGCACGTGAGGGCCACGGCACAAATCTTCAAACGCGCCTTCGCGATACAAGCTCACCTCTTGGCCAGCGGGGATGCTGCCAATGATTTCCGCTTTGTAATGCTCGCCCATGCCTTTGAAATACGCGACAGCTTCATCGCGCGGGAGCACGCGGCGTGTGACTTTTTCATCTTTCGCTGCGAGCTCGCCCATCTTCTTTTCAATGGCGGCTAAATCCTCAGGTGTGAACGGGCGCTTGTAGGAAAAATCGTAATAAAAGCCATGCTCAATCACGGGGCCAATCGTCACCTGGGCCTCGGGAAACAGCTCTTTCACCGCATAGGCCAGCAAATGCGCAGTTGAGTGGCGAATCATCTCTAGGCCATCGGCATCTTTGGCGGTGATGATGGAGAGTTTGGCATCTTGCGCGATGGTGAAACTGGTATCGACCAAGTTGCCATCCGACAGAGCCGCACCGAGCGCGGCGACCTTGCCGCCCAGCGCAGCTTTAGCCAAGCCAGCGCCAATGGAGGCCGCTACATCCAACACCGTCACAGCTTGCTCAAAGCTGCGCTGCGAACCATCGGGTAATGTGATCTGAACCATTCTCAAACATCCTCAAAAATTAAATCAAAACGGGCATAAAAAAAGCAGCTTGGTCAGAAGCTGCTTACTATGAATTTAGTAGCTATCAGCGCAACAGGCACGCCGGCTTCTGCCAGAAATGGCATGAAGAGGTAGCAGTAGTTCGCGGTGTCATAACCTGCATTGCCTTTCCCGAGCCTTGTGCGTTAAAAACCAGAATTTTATCTCAGGCTTGGGAACAAGCCAGCCGGAGCCGTTTTCTCAGCATCTGGCACGACAGATCCCGTGCCGTTGCATCGCGAGCAAACCGTGATCACTGTCTGTTTTTCTACTTCAAAATTCTCATTGATATTCTCGCTCTCAATGCGCAGCTCGCCCGTGCCATGGCAATCTGCGCAAGGCTTGCGGATGAAAGCGCCAGTTTTATCGCTATCGAATGTGCTCATGCTGTGCTCCTGTTTCAAACACTTTAACGCGATTAAGCCAAAAAAGAAACAGGATTCATACGCCCAGCAACTCCCGAGCGCGGATCAGCTCGGTGTCTTGAAATTGCGTCGTGCCCGTCCAATCGGTGACACCTTGCAGGCCATCGAATAAACGAGCAGAATCAGCGCAAATTAAAGCGCCATATCGCATTAAAGGGTGCTCCAGCAGCCAAGGGCACGTTGGCCCGATTATCCAAAATATAGCGTTCTGCTGATCGACTCGAATTCCATGCCTCTAACCAGCAGGTTGCGGTTAAGGCACGAGAGGGCAATGGCGTGCGATCTGTGGGAGTGTAGTTCACGCGAATTTCCACATCTCCTCGGTAGCTTCCATCAACAAGCCTGAGCTCTTGGCCACCACCCCCCAGGCTGCTTGAACCCGATCCTTCTGCAACGAGTGCCTCGACACTGCAACTCACTTTGGCGGCTGCGTTGCGCGGCAAATTGTTTAATTCAACCGGCACGACGATGGTGTACAGGTGCGTGCCGCGCGGTGGCGGAACCTCTGATTGAGCAGATGCAGAAACAGCCCACAGAGCGGTGCTGATGACTAGGATAAGAGTACTCAAACGACGCATGATGATCTCCAGAATAGCTGTGTTTTCTCGATGAAGCTCAGTTCGCAAGCCCAGTCCCTGTCACTTGCATAGGTGCTGCTCTTAGGGTCACCACAGGACGCGACACATAGGCCGCGCGACGTGCTTCTTCGTTATCTTGGCCTGTGCCTGTAGCGCGCATGGCAGCAGAGCGCAGCGTGACCACGGGGCGCGGAACATAGGCTGCGGCACGTAGCTGCTCGTTGTCTTGTCCGGTTCCAGTGACCCGCATAGGCGTCGCGCGAAGCAAGATCGGATAGCTTTGGGAACCGGAAGTTGCTGGTGCTGAAGCAGCTGGCTGACGCGAAGGGGGCACCAGAGGCTTATTGATCACCCCAATCTGCACCGATGGCAGAGGAGGCAATTTGATGTGCGGATTGATGGTTGGAGGCGGCTCACCTACTTTATTTGGCGCGGCCATGGCCGGAGGATTCATAGGAGGCGATTTGATGATCGGTGCAAGTGCTGGGTTTTGCGGTTTTTGTGTGTTCGGAGATTCAGCAAGGCTATCTTTTGGCGCTTGAATGACTTGAGTTTTCGTCTGGCTAGCTGCTTGATCTTTCATCGCGGGGGCTGACTCTGCGGTTTGCGCGGCAGAAGGACTGAGCCCTGCGGCAGGAAGTTTGGATATCTGCGCAAATGCACTGGCCGCGCACAAGCTGATGCCGAAACTGAGTAAACACGCAGTTAAAAGATAGGACTTTGTTAGCATTTGCGACATACGCATTGCATGCTAGCAGAGCAGTCTTGTTCGCGCAACCGCTCATGAATACGGTTCTCCTGACACCACGTTGTCAGGATGCTGGCAGCAGACTAAGATGGCACTCGATTGGAGTGTTTAACAACAGGAGAACGATATGCAACATGCAATCAATTGGTTTGAAATCCCGGTGGCAGATTTGAGCCGCGCATGCAAGTTTTATGCAGCGATGACGGGCACACCGCTCAAGCGCGAAGCGTTTGGAGCGCCGGGCGAGGAAATGGCGATTTTTGAAGTCGATACGCAGGAGGGCATCAGCGGCTGCCTGCTCTCTAGCCCAGATGCGAAGCCCTCTCAACTGGGCACGATGGTCTATCTGAGCGCATCGCCTAATGTGGATGCTTGGCTCTCGCGGGTAGAAAAAGCCGGCGGCAAAATCGTTACACCCAAAACCGCCCTGCCACCCGGCATGGGCTTTTTCGCGCACATCTTGGACAGCGAAGGCAATCGCGTGGGGCTGCATGCGCTCGCTTAACGTCAAAATTGCATCGTCGAGTCCGCCGTGGGGCTCACGCAAGCCAGCCTCTGATCTTGTGGGACTGAAAAATCTCGGCCCCACGATCATCAAGCGGCTGGGCGGCGTGGGCATCAGTTCGCGCGCTGAGTTAGCTCGCGTGGGGGCAGCGCCAGCCTATCGCTTGATGGCAAGCCAAACTGCGCCGCATCGGCTCGCGGTCTGCTATTACCTGTATTCACTCGAGGGTGCGTTGCAAGATCGCCATTGGGATGATTTCTCGGATGAGGAAAAGTCTCAGATGCGGCTGGCGACGGGCTTGAAACTTTGAGCCAGCTGCTACAAAACTCCTCTAATGCGCCGCGCAGACCGCCTCTTCCAAATCGTCCAGCTGATCCGTGGCCGCCGTTTAACGACGGCGGCTTGGTTGGCTGAGCGCTTGGAGATTTCTGAGCGCACCGTGTATCGCGATGTGGCGGATTTGCAGCGGCAAGGCGTGCCGCTGGAGGGCGAAGCGGGCGTGGGCTATCGGCTTGGCAAGGGCTTTGATCTGCCGCCGCTGATGTTTTCTAACGAAGAGGCGCAGGCGCTGGTGGCTGCTGTGCGGATTGCGCAAACTTGGCTGGATCCGCAATTGGCATCAGGCGCGCAAGATGCTTTATCTCGCGTGATGAGCGTGTTGCCAGCGGCATCGCGCGCGGCAGCGGAGAGCTTGGTGGTGATGGTGCCGCCCGTGGGCTTGGAGCCGGGTGTGCAGAATGTGCTGCAGCAATTGCGTGAAGCGGCTCAAGCGAAGCACTTTTGTACTATCAGCTACCGAGATGCGGCTGAGCTGCGCAGCCAGCGCCGCGTGCGCCCACTGGGTGTGTTTTATTGGGGCAAGGTGTGGACGCTGGGCGCTTGGTGTGAATCGCGGCATGCTTTTCGCAATTTCCGCATGGATCGGATTGAGTCGCTGCAAGTGGAGCTTGAGCACTTCTCAGATGACGCAGGGAAAACTTTGAGCGATTTGCTGCGCTTTGTGGAAGCGGAGCATCAGTGATTTAGTTTTTGAGCCAACGCAGCAGATGCTTGCCGACTTGTTGGCTACCGAGCAATTCAAAATGATCGGTTTCATAGACCAAGGCTTGGCGCGTGGTGGGTAATTTCAGAGGCAAACTGAGGGAAGGTTTGTCTTCTTGTGCCAAAGCGCTTTTCACCGTAACCAGACCATCGCCAAGCAAGCGCTTCAGTGGTCCGGCTAAATCTGCTTTTTGATCGGGTGCAGGCGCTTTTTGTTTCGTACAAGCCAGCGCATATAGCTTCACATGTTTCGGCCATGCAGGCAATTCACCAGCTTGTGTAACAGCGCCATCGCGTAAATTCTGAATGCCTGCGCTGCGCACGAGGCCAAGCCTTGCGAAAGGCACAGTGTAAGGACTGAAGCCGAGTATGTAATCCACGCCTCGGCCTGCGCGCTCCAGCGGTGCCCCGGCGTGAGGCGTCCCGAGGGTGATGAGTTTGTTTAGCTTTTTCACCCATACATGGTCTGCATTCAGCGCATGATGGCAGGCGCTGCGCGTCACCAAGCCGCCCATGCTATGGCCGACGATCACGAGCTCGGTGATAGGCACCGGCCATTGCTGCAATGTAGCTTCTAAAAGCTGCGAGAAATCCGCGCCGTTCTCGTGAATCTTTCGCCCTGTGTTGTAGTGTAAGTAGATCGGCTCATAGCCCAGATCTTTGGCCAACATTGCACCATGATCATGCCCATCACGTTGCCATTGCAGATCATTCATGCACAGGCCATGCACGAGGATGAGCAGTTTGCCATTGCTTTTTGAAGCTTGCAAAGCCATGCCCTTCTGGCGAAACTGCATTTGAATCGCCAGCGGATTCTTCGTGGCAGCCAAAGTGTCGCCTAACACGCCATTGGCCGCAGCGCGTACCGTCTCGCGATAAGGCTCGGCAGATTTCAGTTTGAGCTTGGCA
>JAAFJC010000045.1 GCA_013297925.1 Comamonadaceae bacterium | reverse complement strand
AATCATTGGATGCCGCAAGAGATCAACATGACGCGCGATATCGCGCTCTGGAAAGATCCCAATGGCCTGACCGATGATGAGCGCCGCTTGATCAAGCGCAATCTCGGC
This sequence comes from Comamonadaceae bacterium, assembly GCA_013297925.1. Lineage (GTDB taxonomy): Bacteria > Pseudomonadota > Gammaproteobacteria > Burkholderiales > Burkholderiaceae_C > JANMDU01. The sequence continues at coordinate 25,724 of JAAFJC010000045.1, read as the reverse complement.
TTTTTCGTGACAGCGGATTCTTTGGCCGCCAACAACATTGTGCTGGGCAGCTATCGCCACATCACCGCGCCTGAGTGCCGCCAGTTCTTGCTGCGTCAAGCCTTCGAAGAAGCGATCCATACGCATGCCTACCAATACATCGTGGAATCGCTCGGCTTGGATGAGAGCGAAATCTTCAATGCTTATCATGAAGTGGCCAGCATTCGCAATAAGGATGAGTTCCTCATCCCGTTCATCGATATCCTGACCAATCCGCATTTCGTCACCGGCACGCCAGAGAATGATCAGAAGCTGCTCAGAAGCTTGATCGTGTTTGCTTGCCTGATGGAAGGTTTGTTCTTCTACGTCGGCTTCACGCAAATTTTGGCGCTCGGTCGTCAAAACAAGATGATGGGCGCAGCCGAGCAGTATCAATACATCTTGCGTGATGAATCCATGCACTGCAATTTCGGTATTGATTTGATCAACCAGATCAAGCTGGAGAATCCGCATCTTTGGACAGCAGAATTTAAAGCCGAGATCAACGGCTTGTTCATGAAGGCCGTAGAGCTGGAATACGCTTACGCTGAAGACACCATGCCACGCGGCGTGTTGGGTCTGAATGCCTCGATGTTCAAAGGCTATCTGCGCTACATCGCCAATCGTCGCGCTGTGCAGATCGGCTTGGAAGAATTGTTCCCTGGGGAAGAGAATCCTTTCCCATGGATGAGTGAAATGATTGACTTGAAGAAGGAACGCAACTTCTTTGAGACAAGAGTGATTGAGTACCAATCGGGTGGTGCGCTGTCTTGGGATTGATCCTTCGGGGTCGTCCGAGCAGTGAATCAAGCGTTTGGTGCAAGCTGTGATTGGCTGAAAAGCTGATCTCAGCAGATTTGTGAAGGTGTTCAACCATAGAACCCAAGCAAATTAACCCTATTCAGGCTGTTGAGCTTTGGCTCAGCGGTTTGAATCGCTTGGCGTGCATCCGTGCGCGAAGTGTTTTATCTGTTGATCCGTAAACTAGATCTAGGAGAAACAATCATGGCAACTGCGAAAAAAGCTCCGGCAAAGAAAGCCGCTGCAAAAAAACCCGCTGCAAAAAAAGCTGCAGCAAAGAAACCTGCTGCGAAGAAAGTAGCGAAGAAGGCTCCAGCCAAGAAAGCTGCTGCTAAAAAGCCAGCCGCCAAAAAGGTTGCTGCTAAGAAGCCAGCCGCTAAAAAAGTAGCGAAAAAAGCTGCTAAAAAGGCGCCAGCTAAGAAAGCTGCAGCTAAGAAAGTAGCTAAAAAAGCTGCCAAAAAGCCTGCTGCTAAAAAACCTGCTGCCAAGAAAGCTGCGAAAAAGCCCGCTGCGAAGAAAGCTGCGAAAGCACCCGCTGCCCCTGCGGCTCAGACGACTCTGAACCCGCAGGCTGCCTGGCCGTTCCCCACAGCCAGCAAGCCCTGATCGGGTTTGAGCAACTGAAAACCCGCCATGCAAGTGGCGGGTTTTTTTATGGCCGTCGTGTTTGCATTAAGCCAAAAGGGCGGTGGCCTCCACCTCAACCCATACTTCGGAAGATGGCAACATGCCAGAGACTTCCACCACCGTGCTCACCACGCCTGCAGGGCAGAAAATTTGCCGTACTCTGTTGTACGCGGGATAATGCCGCAGATCGCGGAAATACTGCACGAGCTTGAACACATCGCTCATCTGCGCGCCATGCTGCTGGGCGATCTCACGGATACGGGATAGCACAAACCAGCTTTGCGCCACGATAGGCGCTTCGAAGATATCGACGCTCAATTGCCCAGTGTCGTAGCCCAAAGCACGCAGCTCTTCGCGGGCATGCATTGGTAAATCGTCATAAGACGTGATTACTTTTTTTGCCGCTGGATCGACCGCGATCACACCGCTCATGTAAAGCAGATTGCCTACGCGCTTAGCGGCTAGATAGTTGGCCAAGGGTTGGCCGGCTTGGTTGGCAGAAGAGGGTGCATCGCCCACTGAAGGCAGGGCTTTAGGCATTGCCGTTGCAGCTTTTAAGCCGGCCGGCGCAGGCATATCCTCTGAGCGCAGGCGAATGGCTTGAGCAGCTTGGCTCAAAGCCTCAGGCCCGAGCTTTTCTTTCACGGCTTCCATATTGCGGCGTGCTGCCGCATTCAATACGCTTTTCATCTCACATTTTCTCCAGCGTGTGCCGCACCTTGCGCAGGAAATCCTCGCAATCTTGGCGGCTCACATTGTTCATATTGTGCAGTTGAAGATAGGTGGTGGCGCAGCTTTTGGCCATGATGGCGCGCAGGCCGCGTGTGAAGAGCTTTTTGCATGGATCGCCCATGATTTTGAGCCACCACCACGGTGCGCCGCCATGCGTGATGACCGTGAGACGCTGGATGTGCTGCAAGCCTGGCACGGCCGTCTTACCCTTTTGTGGCGGCGGCAGGAAAGCCACGCCAGGCAGCCACACGCGCTCCAGCCAACCCTTGAGCATGGCGGGCGGCCCGTAAAACCAAACGGGAAACACGAAGACGATGTGTTCACACCAGCGCAGCGCATCAACATGATGCTGCACCTTCACTTCAATCGCATTCGGATTGGGCAAATAATCCAAGCGCTCTTGCAGCGAGAGCACTGGCTCAAAGCCTTCCGCGTAGAGATCAATGCAGCGTAGCTCATGCCCACGCTCGCGCAGAGCGTCTTGCGTGGTTCGATACAGCGCTGCGCTGAAGCTTTGCGGATTCGGATGGCAGTAAACGATCAGGGTGCGCACGAAGCTGCTGCTCTGGCTTATTTGCCACCCAAGCGTTGCTTCACATCCATACCCACTTTTTTGTTCACAAACTGTGTGGTTGCGACTTGGCTGAGATCGACCTCGCCAGCCTTATAAATTCCGGCTTTGACCATCTTGTCGTGAAAATCTTTGACGCGAGCTTGGCTCATGGCGCCGATGCCGTTGGTCAGTGCTTCGCCGCTGTCGACAATGCCCAACTTCTTCATGAGATCGATACTGCCCGCGATGCCTGCATCAGTCAGGTTGGGATTGGTCTTCTTTAAAAGCTCATTAGCGGCTTTGTTGTCCCCGTAGATGTAGTTGTACCAGCCAATCATGGAAGCATCCACGAACTTTTGCACCATCTCGGGCTTGGTGCGTACCAATTCTGTGCGCGTCTCGATCATCGTGCTGTAGGTCGAAAAACCGTGATCAGCCAGCAAGAAAACCATGGGGTCAAAGCCCGCCTGAGCTTTGATGCTGATCGGCTCACTGATGGAGTAGCCTTGCTGAGCAGATTTCTTGTCTGCCAAGAAAGGCCCTACGTTGAACACATAAGGCTTGAGCTGCTCATCTTTGAAGCCATGATCCGCCTTCATCCATTGCCAGAAGGAGAATTGGCCGTCTTTGCTGATGAAGACAGTGGGCGCTTTGGTCAAATCTGCAAATGTCTTGTAGCCCTGATCAGGGTGCGCAAAGATGGCCTGCGGATCTTTCTGGAAGATGGATGCGACGACTGTGGTGGGAACCTTGTTTTTGTTGTTGTCAAAAACCTGAATCAAATTACCTGTCATCAAAAAGTCGATTTTTCCGGCAGGCAACAATGGACGATTGAGCACCTGCGGCCCGCCTTGCTGAATGTCGACATCCAGTCCAAAGCGTTTGTAAGTGCCATCGACCAACGCCTGGTAGAAGCCGCCGTGACCGGGCTGGGCAAACCAATTGGTCGCAAAAGTCACTTTTTCTTGGGCAAAAGCAGCGATTGCCGGCAAAAATGCTGCGCTGAGCGCTATGGATTTAAGAGTAGATTTCAATGCCATGGAGATCTCCAAATAAGTGGATCAAGCAAACAAGGGATGCTTGATGTTTGCACAAACCATACCTGAAAGCTTTTGGGGTTTCTCCCCTGTTGCCTTCAATCAAAAATCTCGTTGAGCCAAGATTTCTTGCGTCGCGGGTAGCCGCCGTACTTATGAGCATCTGAATCTTGGAAATCTCGGTGGCCTTGCGGGGGTATAGGCGCTGCCGCTAGGCGCTGGGGCTCGGCTGGCATGCTGGCCGCTGCACGATCCATCAGCTTGTCAAGCTCGCCACGATCCAGCCACACGCCTCGGCAATTGGGGCAGTAATCAATCTCTACGCCTTGGCGGTCGGTCATCACAAGGGCGGTGTCGGGGCAAACGGGGCATTTCATGGTCAGGTTCCTAAAGGTTGAGGTGAAGAGGCCTGTTGAAATGCTTTTGTGGATGATGCCTTGAATGCTTGGCTGGCATACCGGTCATATTTAGTTTCCATACATATCCTGCGGTCATTGAAATTTCATAAAAAGCCGCTATGATTAGCACTCTATCGAGATGAGTGCTAATAAATGATTTGTAGCCTCAATCGAAAAGTTAGTTAACGCAAACTTCTGTTTGGCGTTATGTGTTTTCTCAACCCCTGTTGCTTTAATTTCTCAAGGAGATGCAATGAAACTACGTCCTCTGGCCGATCGCGTGATCGTCAAGCGTGTTGACAGCGAAACCAAAACAGCCTCTGGCATCGTGATTCCCGATGCAGCTGCTGAAAAGCCTGATCAAGGCGAAGTCTTGGCTGTGGGCCCTGGCCGCACCAATGACAAAGGCGAAACCAAAGCCCTGTCCGTCAAAGTCGGCGACAAGGTTTTGTTTGGTAAATACAGCGGCCAAACCGTCAAGGTTGGCGGCGATGAGCTCTTGGTCATGAAAGAAGACGACCTTTTCGCAGTGGTCGAGAAGTAATTCTTGCAAAAGAATCACTATTAATTTGATAGCTTTTCCCGCACATTCCACGCGGTACAACGGCTAATTTCATATAAATTTTATCGTTCAGGAGCCTAAAAATGGCAGCAAAAGACGTAATTTTCGGCGGCGAAGCCCGCGCACGTATGGTCGAAGGCGTGAACATTCTCGCCAACGCAGTGAAAGTCACCCTCGGCCCCAAGGGTCGTAACGTGGTGTTGGAGCGCTCTTTCGGCGCGCCTACCGTGACCAAAGACGGTGTTTCCGTCGCTAAAGAAATCGAACTCAAAGATAAGTTGCAAAACATGGGCGCGCAGATGGTTAAGGAAGTCGCTTCCAAAACCTCTGACAACGCTGGCGACGGCACCACCACCGCCACCGTGCTCGCTCAGTCCATCGTCCGCGAAGGCATGAAATATGTAGCCGCTGGCATGAACCCAATGGATTTGAAGCGCGGTATCGATAAAGCTGTGACGGCTTTGGTTGCCGAGCTGAAGAAAGCCTCCAAGCCAACGACCACCAGCAAAGAAATCGCGCAAGTCGGCTCTATCTCTGCCAACTCTGACACCTCCATTGGCGAAATCATCGCCAAGGCGATGGACAAAGTGGGCAAAGAAGGCGTGATCACCGTGGAAGACGGCAAGAGCCTGGATAACGAGCTCGACATCGTTGAAGGCATGCAGTTTGACCGTGGCTACTTGAGCCCCTACTTCATCAACAACCCAGAAAAGCAAGCCGCTTTGCTGGATAACCCTTTCGTGCTCCTGTACGACAAGAAAATCAGCAACATCCGTGACCTGCTGCCCACCTTGGAGGCCGTAGCAAAAGCTGGCCGCCCACTGTTGATCATTGCTGAAGAAGTTGAAGGCGAAGCCCTCGCTACTTTGGTGGTCAACACCATTCGCGGCATCTTGAAAGTGGTCGCAGTCAAAGCCCCAGGCTTCGGCGATCGCCGCAAAGCCATGCTGGAAGACATCGCTATCCTCACCGGCGGCAAAGTCATCGCTGAAGAAGTGGGCATGACGCTTGAGAAAGTTACCTTGGCAGACCTCGGTTCGGCAAAACGCATCGAAGTGGGCAAAGAAAACACCATCATCATCGACGGCGCAGGCGCTGCTGCTGATATCGAAGCCCGCGTCAAACAAGTGCGCGTGCAAATCGAAGAAGCCACGTCTGACTACGATCGCGAAAAGCTGCAAGAGCGCGTTGCCAAACTCGCCGGCGGCGTGGCCGTGATCAAGGTGGGCGCTGCCACCGAAGTCGAAATGAAAGAGAAAAAAGCCCGCGTGGAAGACGCCCTGCACGCCACCCGCGCTGCAGTGGAAGAAGGCATCGTGGCTGGCGGCGGCGTTGCATTGCTGCGCGCCAAGCAAGCTGCTGGCAAGATCAAAGGCGACAACGCTGACCAAGAGGCAGGCATCGCCCTCGTCATGCGCGCCATCGAAAGCCCACTGCGCGAAATCGTGTTCAACGCCGGCGGCGAAGCCAGCGTGGTCGTGAATGCAGTGTTGGCCGGCAAAGGCAACTACGGCTTCAACGCCGCCAACGACACCTACGGCGACATGATCGAAATGGGCATCTTGGATCCCACGAAAGTCACCCGCACCGCTCTGCAAAACGCAGCTTCTGTGGCCAGCTTGATGCTGACCACCGAGTGCATGATTGCAGAAGCACCAAAAGCTGAATCCGCCGGCGGCGGCATGGGCGGTGGTGATATGGGTGGGATGGGTGGGATGGGCGGCATGGGCATGTAATTGCTCCACCGCTCAGCTTCTAAAAGCTGAAATCAAAAAGCCCGCAGACTGTAAGGTCTGCGGGCTTTTTACTTGCCGGTACTACTCAATGCATTTTTTCTTCGACGAAGGCGAATCGCTCTTTAATTAACTGATTTATTTGTCTCGTCGAGTCATGAATTTGTAGATGTTCCTTGATATCGGTAATCGGCAAATGTTGAACCAACTGAACTAAAGCAGAGTTTACGAACGCCGAGGGTAGTGCGTTTACGCCGGCGAATGACAATGAAACATCCTGCCCTTGTTTTAATAAAGGCAATAAAAGGTCATGAATGACCTGTCCGTCAGAGTAGGTCGAGGTTTGACGGACATGGTCTAGTACTTTTATTTCCATGAAAAGTCCTCCGGTTGAATATCAGCCGCAAGTTGAGCCAAACGATCAGTTCTTAATATAACCTTTACTAGAGTCCCTGGATATGACACTGGTTTCGTTCGCACTGTGATTTTTGTCGCATTTTGGTCTAAAACAGCAGAAAGTTGGGCTTTTCCGGATGCGATTAGAACAGTTCCTCCGTTTCTGATGGTCACATATTTCATCAGTGTCGTCAGTCCAACGCCACGATTATGGACGTTAGTTTTCGTAGTGAAACCCTCTTGAATTGCAAGACGCAATGCATCTGTATCGTTTAAGGTAGGTTGGACAGTCTGAATCCTGTGAGGAATACCGAAGCCAAAATCAGAAATTGCAATCTCTAGGCGATTGGTTTTGGGAAAAAATTGGGCAAAAATGCAACCCATTTGGACGCCCGAATGATCTTGGATGTTGTGAAAAATCTCCTCAATGCAAACTCGAACCGTATCTAAGGAGCCTTCTGGCGAACCTAAATGGTCTGAAGCCCAAGGTATAACTCTATCTTGCACGAAAAGTAGTGCGTTTATATTTTTTACCAAACTCAAAGGAAACGTGGTGGGTCGAACGCTTGCTGAGGCCTTGACGCAAGAACCAATGTATCGTTTGAAAAAGCCTGAATCGTCCAAGTAGCTGATGGGTTCTGTTATGAACTTATGGCCTGAAAAGTAGGTTTTAACGCCTATCTTGTTGAAATACTCAATTAAGTTAGAAAGTACCACGATACCTACAGGACTGATAAAAGCTAAATTGTTGAAGCCAAAAACTATTGTGCTGCTTTGCGCGTTGCATTGTCCATCTACTGCTTGTGCAATAAATTCGTACATTGTTTGATCGTTAAAACTAGCAGGCAATTGGATCTCAAGGCCTGTGCCGGGGTTGATTTCCCACATGGTTTATTCGGTTTTCTAAGGGGTACTAGTTTTGGAGTTGAACGATCAGTAGTTCGATTTTTCCACGTTGACGCAAAACTGAGCTTCGAACTAAACTGCGTTTACCGGTTCAGCATTGACTCGCCTAGCTAATACGTCACAGCATTTACAAATACATTGAGTTTCAGCTTGTATCCGCATCGGTCTGAATTCAGATCAGTTTTTCTCTCAGCATCTGATCCGCAGCCGTTTCTCGCTCACGGATTAATTTGGCTTGCGAGCCATCGACCATAACTTCTGCGGAGCGGCCACGGGTGTTGTAGTTGCTGGCCATGCTCATGCAGTAGGCGCCTGCTGACAAGACGGCGAGGAGATCGCCGCTCTTGACGTTTAAATCGCGATCATGGCCAAGCCAATCGCCGCTTTCGCAGACGGGGCCGACAACTTCGTAAGTCAGCGCTGCGCCTTCCGTTCCTGTTGCTTGTGCTTGCACGGGTACGATGCCATGGAAGGCTTGATACATGGCGGGGCGGGGCAGATCGTTCATCGCGGCATCCACGATGCAGAAATTCTTTTGCTCACTGGGCTTGAGATACAACACCTCAGTGATGCATACACCAGCATTGCCCACCAAAGAGCGCCCAGGTTCGATCATCAGATGGCGCTGGCCATAGCCACGAGTATCTAATTTTGACAAGAGCTGCTGCCAAAGATCATCAGCCTTGGGCGGCTGCGTGTCTTCGTAGTGGATGCCGAGGCCGCCGCCAAAATCAATATGCTCAATAGGGATGCCCTGCGCTTCAATGGCCGCAACGAGATCCAACACACGATCCATCGCATCCAGATAAGGCGCGATGGTGGTGATTTGCGAGCCGATATGGCAATCAATGCCCACCACCTTCAAGCCGGGCAGCGATGCGGCATGCTGATAAACCGGCACGGTGCGCTCATGCGCAACGCCAAATTTATTGCCTTTGAGGCCGGTAGAAATGTAAGGGTGCGTCTTGGGATCGACATTGGGATTGACGCGAATGCTCACGGGGGCGACTTTGCCCATGCTGGCGGCGACTGCCGAGAGCACGTCAAGCTCTTCTTCGCTTTCTACGTTGAAGCATTGAATACCCACTTCAAGCGCGTGGCGCATCTCGGTGCGCGTTTTGCCTACGCCAGAGAAAATGATTTTGGAAGGCGATCCGCCAGCGGCCAACACGCGCTCCAACTCACCACCGGAAACGATGTCAAAGCCACAGCCCGCCTGCGCGAACAGCTGCAAAATTGATAGCGATGAATTGGCTTTCATTGCATAGCAAATCTGAGCTTTGCGGCCTGCAAAGCCCTTTTGATAAGCAGCTAAAGCGGCCAGCATAGAGGCTTGGGAATAGACGAACAAAGGTGTGCTGTGCTCGCGTGCAAGATCAGCCAAGCGAACGCCTTCCACGCAGAGCTGGCCGTCTTGATAGGCGATAAAGGGATGGCCGGGCAGATCGGAAGTGTTCATATCTGGAAGAAAAATTAGCGAACGGGTGCGGAGGCAGGAGCAGCGCTTGGAGAGGCTGCAGGTGACGCAGGATTGAGCACCTGCGGCAGTGTGGCTCGCCCTTGAGCAGCCGGCTCTTTGGGCAGGGCTAGTGAGCCCTTTTGGCCGCATGCGCTGAGCGAAAAGATCAGAGCTAGCGCGCAGGTCAAGCCTACAATGGGTTTGATGATCAACATGCCCCGATTTTACTTGCCATGACAGATACCGAATACCTCCAGCATGCTGAAAGCCTGCTAGCTGCTGTGGAAGCCAGCTGTGATCGCATCAACGATGCAACTGACGCCGATGTCGATAACCAGCGCGTGGGCGGCATGATCACGCTCACATTTGCCAACCGCAGCCAGATCATCATCAATCTGCAGAAGCCGTTGCAAGAAGTGTGGCTCGCGACCAAAGCTGGCGGGTTTCACTATAAATTTGATAGCTTCTGGCGCAGCACCCGTGAGGGCTCAGAGTTCTTTTCTGATTTGAGCGCGCACGCCAGCTCACAATCTGGCATGGCTTTGAAGTTCAATTCCTAAAGAGATCGAGGATCGATTTTTTCTCTTCGGTTGGAGAAGCTGAGGGTGCAGGCGTCGAGCCAGGAGTCTGCTGTGGCAGCGGCGTGTTGGGGTCAAAGATCGGGTCAGACAAGCCTAGGCTGTTGACACCAGCGCCTTTGGCAAACTCATCGTAGAACCACTCCCCACCAATATTGAGCAAGCCTTCTGGGGCGGCAGGCTCCATCACCGGCACACCTTTGAGCGCTGTTTCCATGAAGGTGATCCAAGTGGGCAAGCTGAGCTGGCCGCCTGTGGCCGTGCTGCCCAAAGATTTGGGGTTGTCGTAGCCCATCCACACCACGGCCGCAACAGTGGGGTGATAGCCGGCAAACCAAGTGTCGATGGCGTCGTTTGTCGTGCCGGTCTTGCCGTATACATCGGGGCGCTTGAGCGTGGCCTGCGCTTTAGCGGCCGTGCCTGAGCGGGTGATTTCTTGCATCAGGCTGGTCATGACAAAAGCATTACGAGCGTCGATGCCGCGCATGGATTCTGTCAAGGCAGGTGGTTTGAAATCAAGCAAGACGCGGCCTTTTTGATCGGTGATTTTGCTGATCACAAAGGGATTGACACGATAGCCGCCATTGGCAAACACGGCATAGCCTGTGGCCATTTGCATTGGCGTCACAGAGCCTGCGCCCAAAGCCATCGTGAGATAGGGGGGATGCTTGTCCGCCTCAAAGCCAAAGCGGGTGATCCAGTCTTGTGCGTTTTGCGCGCCCACAGCTTGTAAGACGCGGATCGAGATCATGTTTTTCGATTTGGCCAGACCTCTGCGCAGCGACATCGGGCCATCAAACGTGCCGTCGTAGTTTTTCGGTTCCCAAGCTTGGCTGCCTGTGACGCCAGCGTCGAAGAACAATGGGGCATCGTTGATCACGGTCGCGCCGCTGAAGCCTTTTTCCAACGCTGCTGAGTAAACAAAAGGCTTGAAGCTGGAGCCGGGCTGACGCCAAGCTTGAGTCACATGGTTGAATTTATTTTTGTCGTAGTCAAAACCGCCTACGAGCGCACGCAGAGCGCCGGTGCGCGGATCCAGCGCGACAAAAGCGCCTTCAACTTCGGGTAACTGGGTGATTTCCCAATTACCTTTGGGCGTTTTCACAACGCGAATGATGGCACCGGGGCGGATCTTGATGTTGGCTGCTGCGTTGGCTGCAAGGCCAGATTGAGCGGGCTTGAGGCCCTCGCCCGTGATCTCCAGTTGCTCGGCATTGCGCCGCATCGCAACAATTCTTTTTGCGTTGGCTTCAATGACAACGGCAGCCAGAACTTCATCGTTGTCTGGGCGCTCGGCCAGCGCATCATCCACCGCTTCTTCCAGATCGTCTTTTGCTTGCGGTAGATCAATGAATTTCTCTGGGCCGCGATACTGCTGGCGCCGCTCAAAATCCATGATGCCTTTACGCAACGCGCGATAGGCGGCTTGTTGCTCTGAAGATTTGATCGTGGTGTACACATCCAAACCGCGCGTATAGGTCTCTTCACCGTATTGAGCAAAGATCAACTGGCGCACCGTTTCAGCCACATATTCAGCATGCACGCGAGAAGTGTCAGGACCCGTGCGAACTTTCACGTCTTCGGCGCGCGCAGCGACAGCTTGCGCTTCCGTAATGAAGCCGTTTTCTAGCATGCGGTCGATGATGTAGAGCTGACGTCGCTTGGCGCGGGTGTAGTTAGCGACAGGATTAGCGGTGGAAGGAAATTTAGGCACACCAGCGAGCATGGCGGCTTCAGCGATGCTGATACTTTTGAGGGGTTTGCCAAAGTAAGTGTCTGCGGCGGCAGAAAAACCATAGGCGCGGTTGCCCAAGTAAATCTGGTTCATGTAGACCTCAAGGATCTGCTCCTTGGTAAGCGCATGTTCAAGCTTAAAAGTCAGCAGGATTTCATAAATCTTGCGGGTGTAGGTTTTCTCGTTGGAGAGATAGACGTTTTTTGCCACCTGCATGGTGATGGTGGAAGCGCCTTGGCTTTTCATTTTCCCCAGATTGGCGATAGCTGCGCGCAGCACGCCGATGTAATCTACTCCGCCATGGGAGAAAAAGCGCGCATCTTCAATGGCCAATACTGCTTCCTGCATGTGCTTGGGAATGTCTTTCAGGGGTGTGAGATTGCGATGCTCCTCACCGAACTCTCCAAGTAACGCACCTTCAGAAGAAAAAACCCTCAGAGGTAATTTGGGGCGGTAATCGGTCAAGTCGCCCACATCGGGCAAATTCGGGTAAGCGGTAGCAAGAGCAAGTCCGAGCACGAATGCGATACACAATAGACCAGCAAGTAGCAAACCGCCTGTCCACGCAAACAATCTAAGTACTAGTCTTTGCCAAGCAGGCAGGCGCGACAAACGCGAATTAGAGCCCGAGGGATTGGGGTTTTGAGTGGAGTTGTCTTGCATAGTGAGGCGGAGCCAGTGCTTTGATTATAGGAAGCAGGGTGAAGTTGTAGTGAAGTCAATTGCAGGTCGAAAATCTGCTGCACTGTATTTTTAATGAGTGCTTGAGAAACCCAAAGCGTGGGATTTTGACAACGCTCGGTAACGCCTGAAAAAGAAAAAATCCTTGTTTAACAAGGAACTTACTGCTAGCATTGAAATAATTTCTTAAGTTTCAAGCACCAAATGAGCCTATCATTCGATCCACGCCAACTTGGCGCCAAAACATTTTTAAATTGGAGTTTCGCTTGGTTTCGCTAGCCAATCTTTTCAGCCGCCAGCCAGCGCCCCTCGTCGGCCTGGATATCAGTAGCTCCAGCGTCAAGCTGGTGGAGCTTGGGCGCAACAAAGCCGGTGAATGGGTGCTCGAGCGCTGCGCTACCGAGCAGCTTGAACGCGGCTGGATTACCGATGGCAACGTCGAAAAATTTGACGAAGTGGCTGAGGCTATCCGCAAAGTCGTCAAGAAAAGCGGTACCCGCACCAAAAACGTGGCTATGGCATTGCCAGCATCCGCTGTGATCACCAAGAAAATCGTTCTCCAAGGTGGCTTGAGCGATGCTGAGCTGGAAATTCAGGTCGAGACCGAAGCCAATCAATACATCCCCTTTTCTCTGGATGAGGTGAGTTTGGATTTCTGCGTGGTCGGCCCCAGCGCTAACTCCGCTGGCGATGTGGATGTGCTGATAGCAGCTTCCCGCAAGGAAAAGGTGCAGGATCGTCAAGGTCTCGCTGAGGCCGCTGGTTTGAAGCCGGTGGTGCTTGATGTGGAGTCGTATGCATCCAGACTGGCAACGCGTAGATTAGTGGAGCAGCTACCTGAAGAAGGTAAGGATGCTCTGGTTGCTCTGTTTGAAGTTGGTGCAATGACAACCAGTATGCAGGTCATGAAAAACGAAGAGGTGGTGTATGACCGCGACCAAGCTTTTGGCGGGGCACAACTGACACAACTGATCGTTCGTCAATATGGTTTCTCGCCAGAAGAGGCGGAGAGCAAAAAGCGCAACGGCGAACTGCCGGAAGACTATGAGTCTTCGGTGCTGCGTCCTTTCGTCGAAAACTTGGCGCAAGAAATTGCTCGCGCTTTGCAATTCTTCTTCACCAGTACGCCTTACAACCGTGTCGATCACGTGATGCTGGCCGGTGGCTCATCGGCACTGCCCGGCTTGACTGAGGCGATCACGGCGCAAACTTCGTTTGCTTGCCAAATTCTCAATCCTTTTGATGGCATGCAGCTGTCTGGCAACATCAAAGAAAACAAGATGCGCCGCGAAGCCCCCTCATACCTGAGCGCCTGTGGCTTGGCCATGCGGAGGTTTTTGAAGTGATATTGATCAACCTACTCCCTCACAGGGAAGCCGCAAGAAAGCGCCGCAAGGAAGCTTTCTTCACGTCTTTGGGCTTGGCAGCTCTGCTAGGCGGCGTGATCTGTGGTTTCATTTATGTGGCTTACCAGACGCAAATTTCTGCGCAAAATGAAAAGAATAAGTTTTTGCAAGCGGAAATCAAAAAGCTTGAAAACGAAATCAAAGAAGTTTCAACTTTGCAATCAGAAATTGCTTCGCTTCGCGCTCGGCAAGAGGCGGTCGAATCACTCCAGGCTGACCGAAATATGCCCGTGTATCTGCTGACTGAGCTGGTCAAGCAGATGCCCGATGGTGTGTATGTGACTTCTATGAAGCAAGACAATGTAACCTTGAGTTTGCTCGGTACAGCGCAGTCTCAAGAGAGAGTCTCAGAGTTTTTACGGAATTTGGCGAACAACAGCCAGTGGTTTACAAAGCCAGAGCTGATTGAAATTGTCGCTGCGTCTGTGGCTTTGTCTCCTCGCGATCAACGCCGTGTCTCGAATTTTTCGATTCGGGTGCAAGTGCGCAAACCTGCAGAGGTGCAAAAACCTGCAGCTGGCGCTTCGGCTGCATCAGCGCCGAAGAAAGCGTGAGGTTGATATGGCTAAAGAAAAAAAGATCAATATTGATTTTGCTTCATTGCAAGAAAAGCTCACATCACAATTCCAGGGTCTGAATCCGAACGATCCATCCACTTGGCCTGCTCTTCCAAGATATGGCATGTGCTTGCTTTTGGCCATCGCGGTGGTTGTGGCGTTGTGGTTTGTCTGGTTGCAAAATTCAGCAGATGAACTCAAAACGGCGCAAGCGCAAGAGGTGACTCTTCGTGAAGACTATAAAAAGAAGCTGGTTCAAGCGATCAACCTCGATACGCTTAAAAAACAGCGAGAGCAGGTACAGCAGTATGTGACGCAGTTGGAAAAGCAGTTGCCCAGCAAGGCTGAGATTGATGCTTTGCTTTCCGATATTAACCAAGCGGGTCTGGGGCGTAGTTTGCAGTTTGAATCGTTCAAACCGGGTGCTGTTGTCGTCAAAGACTATTACGCTGAGCTGCCAATTGCTCTAAGAATTACTGGGAGATATCACGATATAGGCGCCTTCGCGGCTGATGTTGCTAATCTTTCTCGGATCGTTACGTTAAACAACCTGAACGTCACACCTATTAAGGATGGAGCGCTGACACTGGAATCCACAGCCAGAACTTATCGATATCTTGATCCCGAAGAGGTCAAGGCACAACAAAGCGCTACGAAACCAGCAGCTGGAGCAAAGAAATGACACGCTTCGTCAGATTAAAACTTTACTGCATAGTACTACCTCTATTGGCCAGCCTCGCTGGATGCTTTGGCGATGATCAGCAAGATATCAAACAATGGATGCGCGAGCAGCGCAATGCAACCAAGCCCAGTGTGCCGCCTGTGCCAGAGCCGAAGAAATTTGTACCTGCGCCCTATCAAAATGATGTGACGATTGAGCCTTTCAGTAACCAAAAATTGGCTCAGGCATTGAAACGCGAAGCGAGTCAATCCACGGCGAATGCTGCATTAGTCGCGCCCGAGCTGAGCAGACGAAAAGAGGTGCTCGAAGGCTTTCCGCTAGATGCGATTTCTATGGTTGGCTCTATGGTCCCGAAAGGATCGCCTGTTGCTTTGGTTAAAGTCGATAAGCTGCTTTACAAAGTACGTGTAGGTGACTATATGGGGCAAAACTACGGCAAAGTGATCAAGCTTTCCGAAACAGAATTGATATTACGTGAAATCGTGCAGGATGCTGCTGGTGAATGGATAGAACGCCAGGCGAGCTTGCAGTTACAAGAGGGCTCTAAATGAAATCTTTAATACAAACTATGAGAATTGCATCTAGCAGATGCGTCGTGGGAGCTCTTTTGTTGATGAGTTCTGGCTTAGTCTTAGCTCAGAACTCTATAGATAATCTTGCAGCCTCAGTTCAAGGTGGTGCGGAGGTGATTCGTATCGATTTCGCTCAAGCTTTGACTGCTGTACCGGCAGGATTTTCAATACAAACACCTGCTCGAATTGCTCTCGATTTTCCAGGGCTCAACAACAACTCAGGCAAAAACTTGATTGAAATCAATCAAGGTAATTTGCGCTCAGCCAATATTGTTCAAGCTGGTGAGCGTACGCGTGTTGTTCTGAATCTTAAGCAATCTGCAAGCTACAAAACCGAAATTCAAGGTAAGAGTTTGCTGATTACGTTGGATGCCGTTGCAAGTTCAGCGCCAGTGGCCGCAAGTGCAGCTGTGACGACTAATGAATCGACCAGTTTTGCTCAAGCACGTGCGCGAGATATACAAGCGCTCAAAGATATTGACTTTCGACGCAGCCAAGATGGTGCAGGCCGAGTAGTTGTGGATTTACCAAGCAATCAAGTTGGTGTCGACATCAAACAACAAGGCCAAACCTTGGTGGTCGAGTTTTTGAAAACCAATTTGCCGGAAGGTCTGCGCCGCAGATTAGATGTCGCAGATTTCGGAACACCAGTTCAGATTGTGACTACGACGCAAACAGGAGATCGCGTTCGTATGGTGGTTGAGCCCAAGGGGGCTTGGGATCATTCTGCATACCAGAGTGACAATCAATTCGTGCTGGAAGTGCGCCCACAAAAGATTGATCCTACTAAACTGACGCAAGGCCCAGGCTATTCTGGTGAAAAGTTATCTCTTAACTTCCAGAATATCGAAGTCCGTTCTTTGTTGCAGGTGATCGCTGATTTCACTAACTTCAACGTGGTTACTTCCGACACTGTTTCTGGCGCTGTAACTTTGCGCTTAAAAGATGTGCCCTGGGATCAAGCCTTGGATATCATCTTGCAAGCTAAGGGTTTAGGGATGCGCAAGAATGGCAATGTGCTGTGGATTGCTCCTAAAGACGAGCTTGCAGCGAAGGAAAAACAAGACCTAGAAGCAAAAGCTGCGCTTCAAACACTCGAGCCTGTTCGTTCGCAAGCCATTCAGCTGAACTACACAAAAGCAGCAGAAATAGCGGGCCAGCTGGGTGCTTCAACAGGATCAGGCGCGAATTCCACACGGTTGTTGTCTGCGCGAGGCAGTGTGATCGCCGAGCCTAGAACGAATCAGCTTTTCGTCACCGATATTCCAAGCAAACTGGAAGAAGTCCAGGCTTTGATCGCCAAACTCGATGTCCCTATTCGACAAGTGATGATCGAAGCGAGGATAGTTGAAGCCTCTGATCAATTTGGTAAGTCCTTAGGTGTGAAGCTTGGTGGAGGAAACATTGGAACGGGCGCTGGTTTGGGCGGAGGAGCAAGATTGAATTGGGGTCCAAGTTATATTGGTGGTGCAAAGCTCACCAGGCCAAATGGGACACCTTTCGTGACTGGCAATGCGACGTTTAATGGCGATGGTGACTTTTTTAACATGCCAGCTTCAGGTCAGAATGGTTTTAATGCCGCGTCACTTGGTTTACTACTATTTAATTCGTCGGGCAGTAGATTATTGAATTTAGAGCTATCTGCACTGGAAGGTGATGGTAAAGGAAGGATCGTATCGAGCCCTCGCGTTATTACAGCTGACCAAACAAAGGCATTGATTGAGCAAGGAACTGAGTTGCCGTATCAGGTGGCCACATCCAGCGGAGCTACCTCCATTGCTTTCCGTAAGGCGAATTTGAAGCTTGAGGTGACTCCACAAATTACTCCCGAAGGTAATATTATTCTCGACGTCGACGTCAATAAAGACAGCGTTGGTCAAGCTACTGCGGCTGGTTTTGCTATCAATACTAAGCATGTGAAAACGCAAGTGCTGATCGAAAATGGCGGCACAGTAGTGATAGGCGGTATCTTTGAATTGATCGAAACCAGCACTGAGACGCGCGTCCCGTTTGTGAGTGATATTCCAGTTGTTGGTAATATTTTCAAGAACCGCAGCCGAACCGCTAACAAGCAAGAGCTTTTGGTATTCCTCACGCCGCGCATGATCACGGATCGTGCTGCTGCTCGCTAAGGTTAGACATACACAGTATTCATTTCTGTGATTATTCTTATCGGCCTTCCAGGTTCCGGTAAGTCCACAGTTGGCCGGCAGCTTGCGCGCAAGTTGTCGGCTTCTTTCTTGGACTCGGATCATTTGATTGAGCAGCGGCTGGGTTGCTCAATCAGGGAATACTTCGAGCGCGAGGGCGAGCACGCTTTTCGGGATGTGGAGGAGACTGTACTATCCGAAACAGTTGCTGCCTCGAATGTACAACGCAGTTCGACAGTTCTAGCAACAGGTGGCGGAGCTGTGATTCGTGAGAACAATCGCAGCCTGCTTCATAGCGCGGGAAAAGTGATCTATTTGCGTTCCAGCCCTGAAGAACTATACAAGCGGCTACGGCATGATCGTAATCGGCCTTTGCTGCAAGGTGTGGATCCAATGCAGCGGCTCAAAGATTTGTATGCGCAGCGCGATCCGCTGTACAGCCAGACGGCGCATTTTCAAGTCGAGACGGGGCGACCCAGTGTGATGACGCTCGTCAATATGATTTCAATGCAGCTTGATTTGGCTGGATATCAGCCACCAAAATCCTAAGCCGTTTGCTCAGGATTTGGCTGATCATGGGATATCGCGATTCGACTCTGGCGCGCCGCCTTCACGGGGGCCAATTGTTCCCATGCGGGCTTTGAGGCTAGGCTGGCCGCCAAGGATAAGACCGTAGACAGTGGCGTTAGCCGCAACCTTTTTCACATAATCGCGAGTCTCTGCAAAAGGCACATTCTCTGCCCAAGCAGCGCCTTCCATGATGGGGCCATTGCGCCATGCGCGTGGCCGGCTAGGGCCTGCGTTGTAGGCTGCCGCCGCTAAGGGCGAAGAACCTTGAAAGTCATCGAGTACAAGTTTGAGATAGGCTGTACCGATGGCAATATTTGTGTCGCGGTTGTTGAGTTGATCGATCGTGAACCCATCTAGGCCGATGCGCTTAGCGGTCCATCTCGCTGTGGCTGGCATGACTTGCATGAGACCAGAGGCACCCACCACGGAGCGGGCGTCCATGATGAAGCGCGATTCTTGGCGAATGAGCCCATACACATAAGCGGGATCAAGATTGATCTCTCGGCTGCGTTTCACAACTGCGTCGCGAAAGGGCATGGGAAAGCGTTGATCAGCATTGAAAGCATCTTTAGTGCGCTCGCTGGTGTTAATGCAGCGATCCCACACTTCTCTTTGACAGGCGAAATCTGCAGCTGCTTGCAACTCTCGCTCGCCCATGCCCCCGCGGATGTGCAGGTTGGTCGTGTAATTCCATTCGCGTACGCCATCTGAACGCAGGCCAATGGCAATCGCATAGAGCGCGCGATTGAGGCCCGGGTTTAAGCGCGCTGCTTCTTTTTCTGTAGCACTTAGCGCAGTAGGTGTGGCGGGTAGAGCGGCTTTTCGGCCTAGCTCTTCGGTAGCTAGAATTTCATAAAAACCGCGTACCGAGGCTATGCTTTCAAAGAGATTGTTGGCTTCTTGTAGCTCCTGGCGGATCACCATCGTAGGCGTTGGGCTCTGCGGTGTCGAGTTCACCATCTCTGGCTTGCCCTTGGCCGTCTCGCGCAGGGCGCGGGCTTTCCAATAGACCCAAGTGCTGTCTTTTCTGCCTTCATCGCTCATTGCGTTGACCGCTGCAAGCACCACTGGCCAGCCTTGAGCAGCCGTGGTGGCGCGTAGTGCCGTGCGCGCTTTCCAACCAAGCAAATCATCATTCAAATGCTCGTTACGCGCCTTGGCGAAATACTCGCCCGCTTCGGATGAAAGCTTGAGATTCGCTTGCTTGCCTATCACCGCCCACACCCAGCTTCGCTCCTCCGCCGTGAGGTGCACGGACCATTTGGCTTCCATAGCGCCAGAGGCTGCTTCGGCATCGTTACTGGCCATCTTAATCAGAGCAAGTGTGGCCAGCTCTTTACGGGTGTTGCCAGCAGCAATGGTGCGCGAAGCGAGATAGCGCGCGGGATTGGTATTGATTTCTCCCACCACGGAGGCGGATTCGGGCGAAACAAGTGTGACTGCATTGCTAGCTGCTCGCGGGCGATTGCCTTCTATAGACAGGCGAGCTTCTTTCCATACATCCAGCGCTGTGATCATTTTGGCTTCAAGCAAACCACCGGCGGCTAGCGTGCAGCCGTCTTCCGCGTCACGGATGCCGTACCAATTGCGTAGCACCTCTTGCGCCGCCGAATCTCCAGGTACAGCACCACGTAAGCGGTCAATGTGAAGGGCATAGCAGCGCACTTCGCGATCATCATGCATGCGGTATTTGGCATATTCACTGGAAAAGGTTTGCCAATCGCGACGCTGCCCGAGCAACTGGAGCCAATCATTGCGCAAGCGGTCTTCTTGGTATGTGCCCGCAATGCTCTGCATAACGGATTGAATTTCAGCAGTGCTGGCCTCAGAGAGCCGCGCCTTCATCTCCCAATACACGCCCCATGGCTCCAACACATGGCCGCGAACCTGTGGCAAAAGTGCAGAGAGCCGCGCCCTGTCGCTGCGCTTCGAGGCCTCGCTCATCTGCACAATTGCATCGTCGCCACGCTGCGTTTGTGAGAATGCCGCGCCGGAGAACAAAACACTGCACAAACCTGCCAGAATGAACGTCTTGAATACTTGCATACCTACATTATGAATGCAGAGAAAAAAGCCCAGCGCCAAAGGCTCATCGAAGAGCGATTGAATTTGCCGGATCGCATGGAGCGCGCGGCAGATTTGCAGCGAGTGCTGCGGGCGTTTTTGGTGAGCCGGCCGGATGAAATCATCGGCGCGTATTGGCCGATCAAGGGCGAGTTTGATGCTTTGCCTGCACTGTATCGTTGGCAAGAGGATGCCCTGCTCGGGTCGGGCTTGGATACTGCCGCGGTAGAGCTTGGCAATCCCTTGGAGCCACAATTTTTAAAAGACAATCAGCCAATTGCCGGCATAAAACCTGCGCGAAGCGCTACTGAATTTATAGCGAATCTGATGGACTCCACGCAAGCGGCTGCTGCGCACGCAGCCTTGCCCGCAGGCCCTTTGGCCTCTCGCCGCAAAATCGGCTTGCCAGTGGTGGATCGGGTTCACAAAACTTTGCAGTTCCACGCTTGGTGGCCTGGCTGCCCGATGGAAAACGATGCCTACGATATCCCCAAACCCAAAGACACCGATGTGGTCGTACCCACTTTACTGCTTGTGCCCTGCCTAGGTTTTGGGCCGGGCGGTTTTCGCTTGGGTTATGGCGGTGGTTTCTATGACCGCACCTTGGCTGAAATATCCCCCAAGCCATTCACAGTGGGCCTGGGCTTTGCGAACGGTTATGTGAGCACTTTCGCGCCCGAGGCGCATGATGTGCCGCTCGATGCAATCCTCACAGATCACGGGCAGATGTGGCCGATCTGAAAAAGCCCGTTCAAGCGCTGCTTGGGAAGATCCAAAGCAAAAATGTCGTCATCAGCAAATAGCGTAAAAATTTGCCGATTAGCATATAGCCTACGCAAGGCCAAAATGGCAGCCTGAGCCAGCCCGCGACAGCGCACAAGGGGTCGCCTACTGCGGGTAGCCAAGAGAGCAAGCAGGCCTTGGGCCCGAGTTTCTCCAGCCAGTGCAACGCTTTGAGATGCACAGAATGGCCTTTATATCTATCTACCGCGCTATGTGCCCCATAGCCCATCCACCAGTCAATCGCGCCGCCAATCGTATTACCAGCAGTGGCCACGAGGATGGCTGGCCAAAACAGATCGGGATTGAGCTTGATCAAACCAAACACCGCTGGCTCTGAGCCCAGAGGCAGCAAAGTGGCCGAAATGATGGAGATCAAAAAAACCGTGCTGAGGCCAAACTGTGGCAAAGCCAGCCAAGCCATCAGCGCGAGCAACCATTCAGGTAAGTTTTCCATAGGATGAAAGTCCAGCGGAGTATACTCGTGCCTCTTTTTTCAGCAATTCCCACCTGCGCTTTTTCCCATGAATACCGAGCTTTCAGACCCCTACTCCGGTCCAAAGATCGGCTCCTACCAGCTGCCCAATCCGGTGTTTGTCGCGCCGATGGCCGGCGTGACGGATTTGCCCTTTCGCAAGCTCTGCAAATCGTTTGGTGCGGGCTACGCGGTCAGCGAGATGGTCACGTCACGCAAGGATTTGTGGGCTAGCCTGAAGACCTCTCGCCGCGCGAACCATGAAGGCGAATCTGCGCCGATTGCCGTGCAGATCGCGGGCACCGATGCACTGATGATGGCGGAAGCTGCCGCTTACAACATTGATCGTGGCGCGAAGATCATCGACATCAACATGGGCTGCCCGGCTAAAAAGGTCTGCAACAAATGGGCGGGCTCGGCGTTGATGCAGAATGAAAAGCTCGCATTAGAAATCATCCAAGCCGTGGTGCAAGCCGCACTGCCTCATCAAGTGCCAGTCACATTGAAGATGCGCACAGGCTGGTGCGCCTCGCATAAAAACGCGATGAGCATTGCTCTCGCTGCACAGGATGCCGGCATTCAGATGCTCACGATCCATGGCCGCACGCGCGAGCAGGGCTACAAGGGCGTGGCTGAATACGAAACAATGGCTGAGATCAAAAGCCGCCTGAGCATTCCCATGGTGGCCAATGGTGATGTGGATTCACCAGAGAAAGCCAAAGAAGTGCTCGCTTTCACGAAAGCAGATGCCGTGATGATTGGCCGTGCGGCGCAAGGCCGGCCTTGGATTTTCCGTGAGATCACGCATTACCTGCGCACAGGCGAGCATCTCGCGCCGCCACTGGTGGCTGAAGTGCGCCGCGCGATGCTGGCGCATTTACTAGAGCATTACGCGCTCTATGGTGAGTTCACCGGTGTGCGCAGTGCACGCAAGCACATTGGTTGGTATATACGTGAGTTGCCCGGTGGCGAGGCGTTTCGCCAAGAGATGAATGCTGTAGAAGATGCGAAGCAACAGCATCAAGCGGTGGCTGATTATTTTGATGGTTTGGCGCAGCATATGGATCGCTTGCCAGTGCATCGTGCCAAGATGGTGATGGAAGAGACGGAAGTTTTGAGTTAAGAGTATGAGCAAGAAAAACATTGAAGACAGTGTGCGCCACGGTTTGGAAGCATACTTCAAAGATTTGGGTAGCGAGACACCGCATGAGCTTTACGCCATGATGCTGGGCATTGTGGAAAAACCGATGCTGGAGGTGGTGATGCGTCAAGCAGGAAACAATCAATCCAAAGCCGCCGAATGGCTAGGCTTGAACCGCAATACGCTGCGTAAAAAGCTCAGCGAGCATCAGATGCTCTGATGTATTTTTCGAAGAATTATTTTATAAATCTCTAGGGAGCGCACATGCGTGCATTGATTTCTGTCTCTGACAAAACTGGCGTGCTCGAACTCGCTCGCGAACTGCATGCTTTGAAGGTGAATTTGATTTCTACCGGCGGTACAGCCAAGCTGCTTGCTGACAACGGCCTGCCAGTGACCGAGATCGCGCAAGTCACAGGATTCCCTGAAATGCTCGATGGCCGTGTGAAAACCTTGCACCCCAAGGTGCATGGTGGTTTGCTAGCGCGGCGCGATGTTCCTGCTCACATGGCTGCTTTGAAAGAACACGAGATCGAGCAAATTGATATCCTGATTGTTAATCTCTACCCTTTTGAAGCGACGGTAGCCAAGCCTGGCTGCACTTTAGAGGATGCGATTGAGAACATCGACATCGGCGGCCCTGCTATGGTGCGCAGCGCTGCCAAGAATTGGAAAGATGTGGCTGTGCTCACCGATGCGTCGCAATATGCAGGCGTGCTCGCTGAGCTCAAGGCCGGCGGCATTTCGAAAAAAACCAAATTTGCGCTCAGCGTTGCAGCATTCAATCGCATCAGCAATTACGATGGCGCAATAAGTGATTACCTCTCTGCTATCGATTTCGAAGCTGCGCCCGCAGGTAATACGCCGGCGAGAAGTCAATTTCCCTCGCAAACCAATGGCAGATTCGTCAAGTTGCAAGACTTGCGCTATGGCGAGAATCCACACCAAGCCGCAGCGTTTTATCGAGACCTGTATCCCGCTCCTGGCGCGCTTGTTACAGCCAAGCAGCTACAAGGCAAAGAACTCTCCTACAACAACATTGCTGATGCCGATGCAGCTTGGGAATGCGTGAAGAGCTTTTCCGAGCCAGCTTGTGTGATCGTCAAGCATGCCAATCCTTGCGGCGTGGCGGTAGGCAGCGATGGCTTGGCGGCCTATAGCAAAGCCTTTCAAACCGATCCCACTTCTGCTTTTGGCGGCATTATTGCTCTGAACTGCGGGCTGGATAAACGGGCAGCGCTACAAATTTCGAAGCAGTTTGTGGAAGTACTGATTGCGCCTGCGTTCACAACCGAGGCATTGGCTGTATTCAAAGCCAAGGCGAATGTGCGCGTGCTTGAAATCGCACTTCCTCCGGGCGGCAACACCGCTTGGGACAAAGGCCAAAACCTGATGGATGTCAAGCGCATCGGTTCTGGTTTACTGATGCAAACCGCAGACAACCATGAGCTGCAGCTTGCCGATCTCAAAGTCGTCACTAAGCTTCAGCCTACGCAGCAGCAATTGCAAGATTTGCTCTTCGCTTGGAAAGTCGCCAAATTCGTCAAATCCAATGCCATCGTCTTCTGCAAAGACGGCATGACGATGGGCGTGGGTGCTGGCCAGATGAGCCGCTTGGATTCAGCGCGTATCGCCAGCATCAAGGCGGGGCATGCGAATCTGAGTTTGCAAGGCGCAGTGGTAGCTTCAGATGCGTTCTTCCCCTTCCGAGATGGCCTCGATGTGGTGGTGGATGCCGGTGCAAGCTGCGTGATCCAACCAGGGGGCAGCATGCGAGATCAGGAAGTGATTGATGCGGCTAACGAGCGAGGCGTAGCCATGGTGTTTTCAGGCGTGCGGCACTTCAGGCACTGACTATCCAAGCCGGTGGATTAGCTTGCCGGCGTATAAGCTAAGCGTACATAAATCGGCGCATACGCCTCAGCCTGCGTGATCTCGATCAGCGTTTCTTTGCCCAATTCGAGTAGAGCGATAAATGTCACGACCAGCACCTGCGTGCCATGGCTTGGATCAAACAGCTCTTCAAACTCTACGAATTTGCGACCTTGCAGGCGTTTTAAAACCATGCTCATGTGCTCACGCACCGAGAGCTCTTCGCGTGAGATTTTGTGATGTTGGATCAGCTTGGCGCGGCGCAGGATGTCTCGCCAGGCATCTTGTAAATCCACCACATTCACATCTGGGAAACGCGGCACAAGCGATTGCTCGATCACCACTTGGGCGCGCAGATAATCGCGGCCAAAGGTGGGGATGCTGTCGATCTTGTGAGCGGCCAGCTTCATTTGCTCGTATTCAAGCAGGCGGCGCACGAGCTCGGCTCGGGGGTCTTCGGGCTCTTTGCCATCTTCCGTTTTCTTTGGCGGCAGCAGCATGCGCGATTTGATCTCGATCAGCATCGCGGCCATCAGCAAATATTCAGCGGCCAGCTCCAGATTGCGATTGCGGATTTCATCCACATAGCTTAGATACTGCTTCGTCACGCCCGCCATCGGGATGTCGAGAATATTGAAATTTTGCTTGCGGATCAAATACAGCAGCAAATCCAGCGGGCCTTCAAAAGCCTCTAAAAACACTTCCAAGGCATCCGGCGGGATATACAAATCCTGCGGCATTTTGAAGAGCGGTTCGCCATACAGGCGAGCGAGTGCCACCGTATCCAGCACAGTGGGCATGCCTTGCATGGCTTCAGGCAAAGCGGCGTTAGGCTCTGGCAGCTCAGGCACGGCGGATTTACGCTTTGGTTTGATAAACGTAAGCCTGCTGCTTTACATCGCCAGCTTCTATGTCAGCCTTTTGCGTGAGATCTACGTTTTTATCCCAGAGGAGGGCGCGGCCTGCGCGCTGCTGGCCATCCAACTCGGGGCGGGCGCGCTTCATGTCGGTGATGAAATTTGTGGCATCTGACCGGTATTCGCCATTTTTGAGCAGCAGATTAGCGAGAAATGATTTGAGAGAAGACATCGGTTTACACTGCTTTCTAAGTATTCGTATTTTACTGGGGGCAACATGACATCATCCATATTTAACAACATGTTCAAAAAGGTAGCTCTCATGGGCATTTTGGCGAGTTTTTTAGCGCTAGTGGGCTGCGATCAGCAGCGCATTCAAGAA
>JAAFJC010000044.1 GCA_013297925.1 Comamonadaceae bacterium | reverse complement strand
GCCCCACCACGCACTCTGGCAACTTGGTAAACACAATCGGCCATTGCCCCACATCGCTGGCATTGCTGGTAAACACGCTGCCCGCCAATTCAGCCGCATGGGCGCGATAGTTGCGGCCCACGCAAAAAATGCTGCGTTTCGGTGTACGCAATGGGGCATCCAGCTGCACAACAGAGACTGGCAATCGCGTGCCTTTGGCAGCAGGCAGCGGCTCACCCTGCAACAAATTTTGGATCAACGGCAGCACACCGCGATCTGGGCGAGCCACATCAAGCGCAGTCAACTCATGCCCATCGGCAGACACGATGCCAACATAAGGCTGATTGCCCCAAGACCAACTGGCTAAGCGCATGGCATTGTCTCTTGTCTCTGTGTTTATCGTTTTGCGCAAGCTGAGTACTTGAGCGTCTATTTTTTTCAAAAATGAGACTGCTGTCTCAAATTGAATTAGGCGTATCATATGTCCACGACAAAACCTTAGCAATCGGTAAAAAAACTAAAAAACTAGGAGTTACCCTGATGGCAGCAGCCAACGCTAATACTTTAGTGACAGCACCTCTTCGCGGCGTGAAGGCCGCCACCATGCAGCTACTTTTAGATACAGCAATGGGGCTGATCAGCGAGAAAGGGCATATTCCATCGATTGCTGAAGTCGCTGTGCTGGCGCATGTTTCACGCGCCACGGCCTACCGTTATTTCACAACCCGCAGCGAGCTGATCGCGGCAGTGATCAATGAATCACTTGGCCCTGTGCGCCGCTTTCGCTCCACCCAGCCTGATGGCCGCGAGCGCGTGAAAGAGCTGTTTGAAGAAACTTTTCCCCGCTTCAAAGAATTCGAGCCCCAGCTTCGCGCTGCGGCGCAATTGGCCTTGGAGCATGAAGCACTGGAGCGCGCTGGACTACTAGAAGAGCGCCCGTATCGCCGTGGCCACCGCGTTGCCATTCTTGCGCATGCCATAGAGCCCCTGAATGCGCAGCTCACGCCAGCGATACGCCAGCGCTTGCACCAGGCCCTGGCCGTGGTGTATGGCATTGAGCCTTATGTGGTGCTCAGAGACATCATGAATGCCAACGACAAACAAATTGAAAGCACTGCCTTGTGGATGGCGCTGACCTTGGTCGATGCCGCGCTCAAAGAAAGCCAAGAATCAAGGCAGCGGCGCAGCTCGCGTAATGTGGACACCAAGCCCGCTGCGCGCAGCAAGCGCTGAGTCAAATCCATTTGCTATTTAATATATAGCTAGTCCCGCATATTTCATCCCAGCTATCTGCCATTTTCAGCATCAGTTTCTGATAAAAAGGAGCTTTATAGGTAGCTTCTACAAAAACGCAACCTGCCTACAATCTCCCCATGCAACTCGCCGCCGCGCAACTCCCTCAGCATCTGCAAAAAGGCCTCAAGAGCCTTTACACGCTGCATGGCGATGAGGCCTTGCTGATTCAAGAAGCGGCGGACGCGATTCGCGCTGAGGCGCGCAAGCAGGGCTACACCGAGAGAGTCGTTCACACGGTGGCTGGCGCGCATTTTGATTGGAGCGAGGTGCTGGCCTCGGGTGGCTCGATGAGCTTGTTTGGCGATAAGCAGATTGTGGAAGTGCGCATACCTAGCGGCAAGCCCGGCAAAGAAGGCAGCCCGGCGATTCAGCAGATCGCCGAGAGCGCCAAGGGCAATGACGATGTGCTTACGATTTTTGTGCTCCCTAAGCTCGACAAAATGACCAAGACCGGCGCATGGTTTGGCGCCTTAGACAGCTTCGGCGTCACGCTGGAAGTGCAAGAAATTGACCGCCGCGCGCTTGCGCCTTGGCTCACGCAGCGCTTGGCCCTCGTTGGCCTGCGCGTGAAAAGCGGCGAAGAAGGCGAGCGCACATTGAAATTCTTCGCCGATCGCGTGGAGGGCAATTTGCTCGCCGCGCATCAAGAAATTCAAAAGCTCTCGTTACTGCATCCCAATACCGCTCACCCTGAGCCTGTCGAAGGGCAGGGCTTCGACCCTTCGACAAGCTCAGGCCAGGCCAAGCTCAGCCCGAACGGAGTAGGGAGTGCAAATGGATTGAAAGAGCTGAGCTTCGAACAAATCGAAGCCGCCGTGCTTAATGTCGCAAGATACGACGTCTTCAAACTCTCAGAAGCCGTGCTCGCCGGCAACCTCGTGCGCACCCAACGCATGCTCGACGGCCTGCAAGCCGAAGGCGAAGCTGAAGTGCTCGTGCATTGGGCGCTCAGTGAAGACATCCGCAATCTACACCGCGTGCGCAGCCTGATGGATGAAGGCAAGCCGCTGCCCATGGCGCTGCAAGAAGCGCGGGTGTGGGGCATCAAGCAACGCCTCTACGAACGCATCCTCCCCCGTCTCTCCCCTCTGGATTCAGCCAACTTGCTGCATGCCGCGCATCAGGTGGATGGCATCGTCAAGGGCCTCAAAAGCCCCGGCTGGCCGAGCAACAGTTGGGTAGCTCTTCAGCAACTCGCTGGGATGGTTTGCAAAGTGGCGGCTTGAACGCATCTTAGGCATTTAAGTTATCATGCTGCATGATGGCATGACAGCTTTTTCAGGAGATCACCATGCTCAAAGAAGTGGGTACGAGCGGTCAAATATCGCTTGGTAAGAAGTTTGCAGGGCAATTGTTTGATGTGCAGTTCCTTGATACAGGAGCAGTGCAGATGCTGCCTGTGCGTGTCGTGCCAGCCATGGCGTCTGCTAGCCATGCGCAACAAGCTAACCCCGCGCCATCTTCAGGCATCGTATTCCATCAGCAATTTAGCGCTTGGGTCAACGAAATGAACCAAATGGTCGAGCAGCATGGTGTGTGGAGCGATGGTTTGATGGAAGCTGAGCAGCCTCATGGCGCAGTTTGATGTCTATCCCAACCCCAATCCAGCCTATCGATCCACTTGGCCTTGGGTTGTGGATGTGCAGCATGAAACACTCAGTTCGCTGCAAACACGCTTGACCATTCCCTTGGCGCAAGCGAACCCCGCAAATCAAGGCTTGCCAAAGCGCTTGTTTCCGCGCTTGGAGTTTCAGGGCGCGAGCTACACCTTGCTGGCGCAAGTCGCAGCGCCTGTTCATATCAGTCGGCTCAAATCACCGCAAGGTACGCTGCGTCAGCGACGCGCAGAAATTCAAGCCAGCCTAGATGCCGTGATGGCTGGCGTTTGAGATGAACGCCTACTCTTTTCTCGCCACTTGGGGCAAAGGCGGCAGCCGCGATTCGGAAAACGAGCGGCAGGGCGCGCAAGCTTACTTCATTGATTTGTGTGAGCTGCTGGGCGTGCCCAAACCGGGCACCACCACCGCGGAAGATGGCTACATCTTTGAAAAGCTCACCCTCGCGCTAGGCCAAGAGCGCGGCTTTGCCGATGTGTTTTACAAAGGCCGCTTCGCTTGGGAAAACAAAGCCCCCGGCAAGAATTTGGAGGCCGCGCTGCGCCAGCTTTTGGGCTACAGCCTTGCGCTGGAAAATCCGCCTCTGCTCGTGGTGTGTGATCGTCACACGATCCGCATTCACACGCAATTCAATGGCCATCCGAGCGAAACGCACAACATCCCCATTGAAAATCTGAAAGAGCCTGCATTCCAAGCGCTGCTGCGCGATGTGTGGCTCAACCCCGAGGCTTTTCGCCCGAGGCAAACCAACCGCGACATCACAGAGCAAGCCGCCAAAAGCTTCGCCACACTGGCCGATGGCCTGCGCAAACGCGGCCCGCAAACCTCGCCAGAAAAAGAGCAATACGCCGAGCAAATCGCCCATTTCCTCACGCAAACCCTCTTTTGCTTCTTCGCGGAGGATGTGGGCCTGCTGCCCGGCCGCATGTTTGAGCGCATTGTGAGCAACCGGCACATGAGCAGCCAGCAGCTCTCGCAAACCCTGCAAAACCTCTTGGCCACGATGCGTGATGGCGGCATTTTTGGCGCAGATATGCTGCCTTGGTTCAATGGCGGGCTCTTCAAACGCGTGAACGTGCCCAAGCTAGAAATCACCGACATCACCGAGCTGCGCAACGCCGCGCGCCTCAATTGGAGCGCGATTGATGTGTCGATCTTCGGCACGCTCTTTGAGCGCGGCTTGGATCCCACCAAGCGCAGCCAGCTCGGCGCGCATTACACCGATCCGGCCACGATTGAGCGTATCATCGAGCCCGTCGTGCGCCGCCCGCTGCTACAAAATTGGGAGCGCTCCGCCCAGCAAATCTCCCAGCTACTGGCCAAAAGCAGCAAGAAAACCGATAAATTCCACAAGCAAGCCCATGCGGCCTACGCCACCTTCCTGCAAAGCTTGGCAGATTTCAAAATCCTCGATCCCGCCTGCGGCAGCGGCAATTTTCTCTTTCTCGGCCTCAAGGCGCTCAAAGATTTAGAGCATCAAGTCATCATCGAAGCGGAAAAGATGGGGCTGGATCGCCCCGTCGATCTCGTCACTGGCCCCTCCAACATGCTCGGCATCGAGCTCAACGAATACGCCGCCGAGCTCGCCAGAGTCACGGTCTGGATCGGCGAAATTCAGTGGCGCATGGATCACGGCTATCCGCCCAAAGACAACCCCGTGCTCGAACCGCTCGATTTCATTGAGCATCGCGATGCGCTGCTGGTTCGCACGCCCGTTCGCCCTGAGCCGCCAGTCCTGAGCTCCGTCGAAGGGGTCGAAGGGGAAAAGTACATTTACACCGAAGCCGAATGGCCCAAAGTCAGCGTCGTCATTGGCAATCCGCCGTTTTTGGGCGGCAGCAAAAAACGCGGTGAACTCGGTGGCGAATATTTCGAAGCGCTCAAATCGGTGTTCAAAGACCGCGTGCCAGGCGGCGCGGATTTGGTGTGCTATTGGTTTGAGAAAGCTCGTAAAGCCATTCAAACCCAAGGGCTTGGTGCTGCGGGTTTAGTCGCAACGCAATCGATACGAGCAGGAAGCAACCGCAAAGTGTTGGAGGCCATCGTTCGCGATTCGCGCATCTATACGGCATGGTCAGATGAGGAGTGGACAAATGAAGGCGCTTCTGTTCGCGTATCACTGGTTGCTTTTGGTTGGGGCGAATGCTGTTTCCTGAACGGTGACCGCGTAGAAAGTATCACCGCTGATTTGGGCGGTGATGCAGCGCTCGATATCACTCAAGCTCGCTCGCTTGCTGAGAACAGCAGCGTTAGCTACGAAGGCGCTCAAAAGAATGGTCCCTTTGACGTTGATGGCGGAACTGCTCGCAATTGGCTACGTCAGCCCAACCCGAACGGCAAGTCCAATGCGTTAGTGCTTAAGCCGTATGCCAATGCTGCCGATGTCACGGGACGATTGGGTGACGACTGGATGCTCGACTTCACCGACTTCAGCGAGTCTGAGGCTATGCTTTTCGAAGCGCCTTTTCAACATATCAACGCTGTTGTCAAGCCTGTGCGAGCGGCCAAGCGGGAAGCTTATCTGTCGCAAAAGTACTGGCTATTGAAGCGCCCAGCCGTTGATCTACGCACAAAACTGATCGGACTTCATCGTTTCGCCGTCACGCCGAGGGTCGCCAAGCATCGTTTCTTTGTCTTCTTGTCAGCCTCGTTCCTCCCAGATTCACGCCTCAACAGCATCGCGCGCGCAGACGACACCACCTTCGGCATCCTTTCCAGTCGCATTCACGAAGTCTGGTCGCTCGCGCAGGCTTCGATGCACGGCGTGGGCAACGACCCAACTTACAACGCCAAATCCTGCTTCGAAACCTTCCCCTTCCCCGCCGGCCTCACGCCAGCAGACACGGCGCATCAGTGCACAGAAGAGATCGAAGGCGGCGCGCTCATTCCAGCAGGGCTGGAAACCGCAGTTTTAAAGCAAAATCAGCCAGTCGCCGGCATGGAATCTGCGGGAGGCGCTATAAAAAATATAGTACGTCATTCCTTGCGCGAACAAGCCTCTTCGATTGCCCAAGCCGCCCAGCGCCTCAATGCCCTGCGCGAGAACTGGCTCAACCCGCCCGAATGGACGCAGCGCCAAAGCGAGATCACGCCGCTGGGCATGGCAAGCAGCCCCTATCCAGACCGCATCTTGCCCAAAAACAAGCTCAGCGAGCAAGACCTGAAAGAGCTGAATAAACGCACCCTCACCAACCTCTACAACCAAAAAGCTGAGGGCAAAGCGCAATGGCTCCAATCCGCCCATGAGCAGCTGGATGCAGCAGTTGCCGCCGCCTACGGCTGGGCAGACTACACCCCTGGCATGCCCGATGAAGAGATCCTCAAGCGCCTGCTGGCGCTGAATTTGGAGCGCTCCAAACAGTCTTAAATTCATATTTAAATCGTATTTCACACAATTTTATGTTTGAAATGTGATTTAATATAAGAATGCTGCACAGATACCGCTTCTCAAATCTGTATTCCTTTCGTGAATCCACTGAGGTCGATCTGCGCCTCAATCTGCGTGAGCCTGAGTCTGATTGGTGGGCAAAAGATGCGGATGATCAACGCATTGCGAAGGTGATGGCCGTTATCGGCCCAAATGGCAGCGGCAAAACATCCCTTTTGAATGCTTTGGTGTTCTTGCATTGGTTCATGCTGATGTCGTTCACCAACAATCAGCCTGGCAAGCCGTTACCGTTTTCGCCGCATGCTCTCACTGAAAACGAGCCTACTGAACTAGAGGTTGAATTTGTTGCCGATCTGGATGGTGAACGTAAGCTATGGAAATATGAGCTGCGTTTGACATCTGAGATGGTGTTGAGCGAAGTGTTGCATGTGAAACGCAAGCGCTGGAGCGTGGTGTTTGAGCGAATTTGGGATAGCGCCACTGCCAGCTACGCGGTGAAGGGCGACGATTTCGATCAGTTGCCAAAAACCACGGTGAATGACCGCAAGAACGCATCGCTGATTTCAATCGGCATCCAGCATGGTCTGCCTGTTGCCAAGGGTTTTGCGCAAGTGCAATTTCGCTCTAATATCGTGGCGCTCGGCAAGGAATGGTCAGATTTATCCCAGCTACAGCGCGCAACAAATTTCTTCTTTGACAACCCCCAACATCAAGAGACTTTGGGTAACTTGCTAAGCGCTTGGGATCTTGGTTTGTCTGAAGTGCAGCTAAGGGAATACAACGAAACTGATGGCGATGGTAAGACTGTGCCTCGCCGTTTGGCTTTGGGTGTTCATCGCGGTCGAGACCAGCAGCAGTATCAGTTGTCCTTCATTAGAGAATCACGAGGCACGCAGGCTGCATTCGTTCTGCTATCGCGCTTGATACCCGTCTTGCAAGAGGGTGGCATGGCGGTCATTGATGAGTTTGAAAGCGACTTGCATCCACACATGCTTGCGCCGATTCTTGACTTGTTTGCCAGCCCAACAACCAATCCGCATCATGCGCAACTGCTGTTTACTTCGCATTCGATGGAAGTACTGAATTTGCTACCCAAGTCACAGGTGATCTTGGTGGAAAAAGATGAGTTCAACGAAAGCCAAGCTTGGCGATTGGATGAGGTCAAAGGCATTCGAAGCGATGATAATTTTTATGCGAAATACATGGCTGGCGCATATGGTGCCGTGCCGCGCCTATGAGCAGAGCGCCGTATCGCAAACAGCGAGAACAACGCCCCACTATGCTGATCATGGGCGAGGGGTTTGCTGAAGTCGCCCTGCTCAAACACTTGCGATCGCTTTTTCTTCCCCGCGATGCCGGATTGGCGCTGACGATCGACAATGCGCGAGGCAAAGGCGCGAGGAATGTGGTCAACGCTGCATATGCCAAAGCGCGTGTCTTTGCCTACGATCATGTGTGGGTGCTGCTCGATACCGACACGGATTACGACGAGCGTTTGATCAGCGATGCAAAAAAGAAAAAGATTCAGATTGCTGCATGCAATCCATGCTTGGAAGCAGCATTACTTCAAATCAAAGGTGTGGAAGCTACGGGGCAAAATCGCAGATATCAAACGCCAGTTTGAAAAGCGATTTGCGATGCAAGCGCACCAGGCGGGGCTTTATCCAACTCATTTCGGCGTGGAGATTTTTGAAAGCCAGCTTGCCAAAGCGAGCTCCTTCGCAAAACTGATCGAGGCGATGCGATCGGCGTGCCTGAAGAAATAGCTTGCGCTCTCTCAAGGCACGCCACTCGCCGTCACGCCGCAACTCACCGTGAAGGTGAGCGTTGATCGGGCGGGAAAGCTGATGATGGGGATGCCGCTGCCTTGCAGATTAGCCATGGTGACGCTGGCTGGAGGCGCTGAGGCGGCGCAGGTGGTGCCGGCTGCTGATGTGCAGCTGACTGCTGTGCAATTGAGGCCGGGGACGATGGGATCGCGCAGCAGGCTGCCATCGGCGGCGTCCGGGCCGTCGTTGCTGATGACGATGGTGTAGGTGGTGGTTTGGCCGGCTGTGAGCGTGCTTACGGTGTTGGTTTTGCTGATGGCAAGGCTGGCGCAGAGCAGGCGCGGAAAGATCAATTCGGGGGCGCTTTGCGCGGTGAGGCCGGCGCTGCCATCGGTGGTGCCGTTGCGCGGAAACTCCGTGACAGAGCTGGAATTGGAGATGCCGCCCGTGCCTCCAGCTGCACCTTGCGTGCCCCCAGCGTTGAACACGGCAATGAGCCCACCGCCCCCACCGCCGCCCGCGCCTTCGCTTTCGCCGCCCGTGATCAATTGGTTGCCACCATTGCCACCCCCTGCTTGCATGCTGCCCACACTGCCGCCGCCTGAGCGCACGATGATGCTGCCTCCCCCTCCGCCGCCGCCAGGGGCATCGTTGTGGCCGCCCGTGGTGTTGGCTGCGGTGTTGCCATTGGCTAGCAATGCTCCGCTGCCGCTCAAGCTGCCTGCTTCAATGAAGATGATTCCGCCGCCTGGTGCACCGGCTGTGCCCGTGTCATTGTTGTTCGCGCCCGCGCCACCGCCGCCGCCGAAGAAAGCTCGGTTAGGCAGATCTTGCTGCAAAGGCCGCCCGCCCCAGCCGCCCAAGGGATGGCGGCCATCGCCGCCCCATGTGGTGGTGCCGGGCGGGATGGTGAGTGCATCTTGATTGGAGGAGCCATAGGTGTAGCCGCCGCGGCCGCCGCCCACTTGATTGGTGAGAGCGTTGCCATTGGCTCGGTAAGCGGGGTCGAGCGTCCAGGCCGTTGAGCCTGTGATTGCATTTGGCATGCTGCCTTGGCCACACCAGCTAAATGCGGTGGTGGCAGAGAGTCTGGCAGGCACGCTGGTGTAGGTGGAGACACCGCTTGTGCAGTAAGGCGTGAGCGCAGAGGCGGCATTGGCCCCACCACCTCCGCCTGCGTTGTGCGAGCCGCCGCCGCCGCCGCCATTGGCTGGGGCGCTCATGTCAAAGTTGCCACCGGGGTTTGAAAACGGCAGCGCCACCCCGCCAAACGTGCCCGCCGCGCCGCTGGCGATGCCCTCGCCCTTGGCTCCTCCGGCAGGGTTGGCATCTGATACGAAGGAAAGGTTGTTCACGCCAGCTGTGCCGCGGTCATTGCCATCTCGAATGCCGCCCCGAAAGCCCAGGCCAGCGGCGGTGATGCTGCCATTTAGGGCGAGCACGTTTTGTACGCGAATCGCCACCACACCGCCGATGCTGCCATTCCATGCCGCTGTGGCAATGCTGGCACCAGCATTGACGGTGAGGCCTGCATACTGGGGCACGCGAATCACTTGCGCGCCAAGATCGTAGCTGCGCTTGAGTGCGCCCGCTGTGCAGCTGTTGCCTGAAGACAGTGGCAAGAGGCCGATGTCGTTGCCCGAGACTCGCGCAACGGAGTGAAATTCATAATTCCCCGCATTGCCATAGCTGGTGATGTCGCCATACGTGACTGAATTGGCGGTGTTGATCGTGGCTCCGCGCGCTTGGTAAATCAAGATCACATCGCCGACTGCCAATGCACCCCCGCCCACCGGCTCAGGGCTGCTAAGCTGTGCAATGCTGGCCACCGTGATCGTGCCGCTGCCTGCGCTGGCCGCAATGCTGAGCGTGCTGGATTGGTTGACGATGGTGTTGAGTGCCGCAACGGTGGCTGTGCCGTTTTTGCCGGGCGAATTGGCCAATGCTTGCGACGGAAAAAGCAAAGCTGCGCCGGCCAGCATGAGCCATGCTGCTGCGATCTGGAGCTGGGCCATGGATTGCAAAATCAGGTGCACATTCCAGTATATGCGCGGCGCACTAGGTTGCCTTCAAACCTTTGGCGGGCGTCGTGAGAAAATGCACACTATGAATATTTCATCGACATCCGAACTGATGCAACTCATGGGTGCGCAGGCGCGCCGCGCTGCGTTTGAGATGGCGCGGGCGCCGGCTTTGCAAAAAAATGCGGCTTTGAAGCGGCTGGCTGCGCTGCTGCGCGCTAGCGTGGTACCGCTGCAAATAGAGAATGCGAAAGATTTGGAACGCGCTGTGGCCGCTGGTTTGGCAGCTCCGATGGTAGATCGCCTGAAGCTCACGCCAAAAGTGATTGAAACTTGCGCCCTCGGCTGCGAGCAACTCGCCGCAATGGCCGACATCATTGGCGAGATCTCCGGCATGCGCCAGATGGAGAGCGGCATTCGTGTGGGGCAGATGCGCGTGCCGATTGGCGTGTTTGGCATGATTTATGAG
Source organism: Comamonadaceae bacterium (assembly GCA_013297925.1). Classification (GTDB taxonomy): domain Bacteria; phylum Pseudomonadota; class Gammaproteobacteria; order Burkholderiales; family Burkholderiaceae_C; genus JANMDU01. The sequence goes on along the minus strand of JAAFJC010000044.1, from coordinate 15,846 downwards.
AGCCGCCCGAATGTGACGATTGAGGCCGCCTCTTTATCGATCAAGAGTGGCAATGCCTGCATCTTGCGCGGCGGCTCGGAGGCGATTGAATCGAATCGCGCTTTGGCCGCACTCGTGCGCCAAGCTTTGGCAGAAAGCGGCTTGCCCGAAGACGGCGTGCAGCTCGTGCCCACGACGGATCGCGAAGCCGTGGGGCAACTGATCACGATGCCGCAATTTGTGGACGTGATCATTCCGCGCGGCGGCAAAGGCTTGATCGAGCGCATCAGCCGCGATGCGAAAGTGCCTGTGATCAAGCACCTCGATGGCAATTGCCATGTGTATGTGGATGATCCCTGCGATATTGAGATGGCTGTGCGCGTGGCCGATAACGCGAAGACCAACAAATACTCGCCTTGCAATGCGGCTGAAGGCTTGCTGGTGGCGCGTGGTGTGGCTGCTGAATTTCTGCCAAAGATTGCCGCGATTTATGCCGCCAAAGGCGTGGAAATGCGCTGTGATTTAGAGGCAAAACAGCTAATCGCCGGCATAGAACCTGCGGGAGCAGCTATCAATTCAGTAGCAAATAATTTACTCAAAGATGCCACTGAACAAGATTGGTTTGAAGAATACCTCGCACCCATCATCAGCATCAAAATTGTCGATGGCCTAGATGCAGCAATTGCCCACATCAACCACTATTCATCGCACCACACCGACGCGATCCTCACCAGCAATCACATGCATGCCCAACGCTTCCTGCGCGAGGTCGATTCCGCCAGCGTGATGGTCAACGCCAGCACCCGTTTCGCCGATGGCTTCGAATTCGGCTTGGGCGCGGAAATCGGTATATCGACCGATAAGTTTCACGCACGGGGTCCGGTGGGCGTAGAAGGGCTTACTTCGCTGAAATACGTGGTGCTGGGTGAAGGCCAGCTTAGGACGTAGGCTGATTTGACAGCACAGAATTTATCCTTCACAACACAGTTTTGATCCATTGAAGGATAAATTTGATACGGCTAACAGACGGATGATATACTTCGAATCTAAGGAGTATCCGTATGGAAGCCGTATTAAATCTGCGCCAAGCGCGCATGGAATTCAAAACCACCGCCGATATGAAAGAGCTGCTGAGCCGCGCTGCGGCTTTGGATGGCTTGGATTTAACATCGTTTGTGCTCGGCCCAGCGGTGGAGAAAGCGCGCAAGGTGTTAAGTGAGCACGCCAGCATCACGTTGTCTCAAAGCGGGCAAGCGGCTTTGGTGCAGTTGCTCGCGCAGCCAGCCTCCCAGATGAAAGCGCCCACGCAAGCGATGAAAGACTTGATGGCCTTGCCTGATTTGCCGCAGCGCAAAGCATGAGTTTTGAAATATCGCTGTATGACCCAGCACAGAGCTATGTCGGTCAAAAACAGTTCGACTGCGGCAACGCCAGCATCAACAGCTTTGTGCATGGCAGCCTCAAGCCGCAAGTCAAGAAAAGCCTGAGCGTGGCTTATGTGCTGACTGACTCCGCGCAGGAGCATTGCTTCGCCGGCTTCTACACCTTGGCACAACACATGATCGATGTGTCCGCTTTGTCTGCATTGGAGCTGGGCAGCTTGCCGCGCAAAATCCCCTGCTCACGCCTGATCATGCTCGGCATCGACAAACGCTATCAAGGCCAGCAGCTCGGCAGCCGAATCATGAAGCACGCTTTGCTGCTCACGCAAACAATTGCCAAGCAAATTGGTGGCTACGGCTTGTATTTGGATGCCGATGCTAAGGCAGTAGCCTTTTATCAAAAGCTCGGATTTGTGCTCTTGGAAGGCGATCTCTCGCCTGAGCCCTCGCCGATGTTTTTGCCGATCAGTGCGATCAAGACCCTACGATAGTGGCAGCAATGGCTGCCGACTTCGCAGGTGAATGCACATAGAATGAACCATTGGTTTAATGAGATAAACAATCAAAATGAAATGGCCAGCAATCCATCAGCTTTCCGAAATGGCGCCCTTGCCTGACGGCTTTCGCTACGATTGGCTCAAACGATCTGAAATTCCCGAATTGATTGCCTGCATTGAGCGTTGGCATCCCGATATTGCTGTGGGTGGCGGCAGCTGCTACCTGAGGGAAAGCTTTTACAACGACTACGTGCATCTCGAAGGCGAGAGCGAGAAAAATATCCTTGTCGGATTGTTTAAGCACGGTGAACAACTGGCAGGCATGTGGTCTTGGGAGCAGGATCCGGATGCACTCACCCTTTACGGCAAACTGATTGTGATTGCACCCGAGCACCGCAGTGCGAAGCTGGCCTCCAAGGTTATGCCGCTCTTCGAGTTGGTTGGTCGAGCGATGGGTGCGGAATTCTTGTATGGTTTGGCCACCATGAAAATTCCGCACATGCAACATGCACTTGAGAAGGCAGGTTGGCAACTGATTGGATTTACCTCAGGCTACGACCGCGAAGAAGTAGCCCCAGGTGATGTGCGGCGCGTGTTTGAAGCCTGTTATACCAAGGTGTTGGTGCCTGAAGAGGATCTGATTCGCCCAGATCCAAAGAATCTGACGCCGCGCGCCAAGGCCCTGTTTGATGTTTTGTTTCCAAGCCAGTCTGCGCTTATTTCGCAAAAACAAACGGGGAGCAACTTATGAAATGGCCAACCGCCGATGAAATGCATGCGCTAGTACCGCTGCCTGAGGGCTATCGGTTAGAACGATTTGAGCTTGGGCACGTTGCTGGTCTCATTGCAGGTATCAAGGCTTGGTATCCGGAAATTTCTGTTGGCGTCAACAGCGGCTACCTGCGGGAAGACTACTATCTCAATAGGGTGTATCTAGAAGGCAAGAACGACCGCGACATTATTGTTTTTCCGATCACTTTCAAGGGCAAGTTGGTAGGCATGTGGACGGTTGAACGGGAAATAGATTCTTTGGCTATTTATGGCCGCTTCTTGGTCATTGCGCCCGAGCATCGTGGCGCCAATCTCGCGGGCATCATGATGAAAGGAGCCGATGCGCTGGGGCGGTCCATGGGGGCTGCATTTCTTTATGCGCTGGCAACTCTGAGAATCCCCCAAGCGCAGCGGGTGCTTGAAAGCACTGGCTACCGCTTGTTGGGCTTTTTCCCAGGCTATGACCGGGAGGAAATCTCGTCGGGTGTTGTCAAAAGGGTTTATCAGGCGGTGTATGCCAAGTTGCTGGTGCCGGAGTCAGAAATACTACGCCCCCATCCAAAAAATATGACGCCGACATCGAGTGCGTTGTTTGCAATGTTGTTTGCGGATTCGCCGGTTGCCAATACATAAGCAACTCGATTTCTGGCAGTTGGCTATGACTGCATGCTTTCACGAGATTGTGCAAATTTCTTCCAAAACCCAGCTTCCTGCGTTGTCGCGAAATTGATTCGCATCAGCGTACTGGGCTGTCTTGCTGCGTTGAACAACGTTCCCGGCGCGAGAAGAATTCCGTCATCCAACATGCGTTGCGCCAGCGGCTCGGTGTCTATGCCCGTTTCTACCCAACCAAACAAGCCCGCTGGCTCGGCAGCAAACGAGCAACCTGATTGCAGGGCGAGGCGCACGGCTCGGGCTCTAGCGGCATCTAGGCGGGCTCTCACTCGCTCGCTGTGTTTGCGTAGGTGGCCTTCGTTGATGCAGTGGGCCAATGCCTTTTCTAGCAATGCGGGCGTGGTGAGGCTGGTGAGGAGTTTCGTGTCGAGCAAGCGCTCGGTGAGATGCTCAGGCGTTGCCATGAAGCCGATGCGCCAGTTGGGGGCGAGAATTTTGGCGAAGCCGCTGACGTAGATGGTGCGCTGGAGGCCATCGAGTGCGGACATGCGCGTGGCGTGCGGCGCAGCGATGTGGCAATAGGTGTCGTCTTCAACGATGTGGAAATCATGAAGGTTGGCGAGCTGCAAAATGCGATGCGCGCTCGATGGCGAGAGGCAGGCGCCGGTGGGGTTATGCAGCACGCTCACGCTCACATAGAGCTTGGGTTTGTGCTCTTCGCAATAGCGCGCCATCACGGCGAGATCGGGGCCGTCCGCTTGGCGGGGCACGGGGAGGATGCGCATGCCTAAAGCATCAAGCCTAGCAAACTCCACGGCCCAGCCGGGCTCTTCGACCATCACATAATCGCCCGCTTTGAGCAAGGTGCGGCTCACGATATCGAGCGCTTGCGTGGCGCCGAGCGTGGTGATGATGCGGTTACTCTGCACATCGAGCGTGTAATCGCGCAATTTGCGAGATAAAGCCTCGCGCAAAGATGCATCGCCCAGCGGCTCACCATAGCGCAGGCTGGCTTCGAGCAGATTGCGGCCTTGGCTGACCTTGCGCACTGCGGGGCCGAGAAAATCGCTTTCCATCCATTCGGGGGGCAATACGCCCATGCCGGGCTGAAGCTGAGAGCTGGTTACGCCACTGTTATTCCGAGCGAACATGCCGCGTATGAGGGCTGTGGCATCGATGCGTGGCCTGCCGTGCAAAGCAGGGTTTGCTATATTTTTAATAGCAAACTTTGCTGAATTTACGTCGGGGTCTGGCTCGATTTGCCTTAAAACATGCACATCACGTACATAAAAACCCTTCTGCTTGCGCGCATCCACCAAACCAGCCGCCACGAGCTGGTCATAAGCCGCCACCACGGTATGCGGGCTCACCTCCTGCTGCCGCGCACATTCGCGCACGCTGGGCAGCCTGCTGCCTGCCGGCAAAAGCCGCGAGCGGATGCGCTCAGAGAACCGGGCGACGAGCTGCTCGGTGAGTGTTTGCTGGCTGGTGCGCATCAACATCGTGTATCTCTTTCATGAGCAATACAGAGGATGAACTGATCAGCTTATCTGTATTGGTAGTGTATTGCCGTTTAATGTACATTCAATTCTCAAATACTGCAACAACATGCCTTGGACTGAATTCACTGCCCTGCTGGCGCTAGGAACGGCGATGAGCTTTTCGCCTGGCCCGAACACGACGCTGTCCACCGCATTGGCCGCGAACTTTGGTTTGCCGCGTGCGATGCGCTTTGTCTGCGCTGTGCCTGTTGGCTGGGGCGCGCTGATGTTGCTCTGTGCATTTGGCCTCGGCGCGCTGCTCGTGGCTGCGCCCCTACTTGTGTGGGTCGTGAAAGCCGTGGGCGTGGCGTATTTGCTGTGGCTTGCGTTCAAACTCTCCGGCAGCGGCGCACTCTCGCAGGCCGATGAATCGCGCCTCAACGTGACATTTTTTCAAGGCGCAGCCTTGCAGTTTGTGAACATCAAGGCTTGGATGTTTGCTTTATCTGTCGTCGCGGGCTGGCTCGCAGGCAAAGCAGATTTTTGGCCGCGTCTCATGGTGCTCTTGCCCACGCTCATGGCTTTCGCGTTTTTCAGCAACCTCGCTTACGCCGTGATGGGCGCTGCACTGCGCGGCTGGCTGGCGGAGGGCGCACGGCTCTTGTGGTTTAACCGCGTGATGGCCTTGGTGCTCGTGGTCACCGCTGCTTGGATGATCACGGTATGAATGCCGCCAAAGAAAAGGAAGCATTGCTGTGGGGTTTGATCGGCGTGACGCTGTTTGCCGCCACATTGCCTTTCACGCGACTGGCGGTAGGCAGCACAGATGCGCCTCAGCTCTCGCCATGGTTCGTCACCTTCGGGCGAGCAGCAGTGGCGGGCTTGCTCTCCATCCTCTATCTGCTTTGGCAGCGTTCACGCGGCACGCTCAACATCCCCACGCGCAGTGAATGGCCGCTGGTGGCGATGACGGCTTTTGGCGTGATCATTGGCTTCCCTTTGTTTCTTGCACTCGCACTGCGCCATGTGCCCAGCACGCACGGCGCAGTCGTTACCGCACTCTTGCCGCTCTCAACCGCCGTGCTCGGCGCGCTGTGGTTCAAGCAACGCCCTTCACGCGGCTTTTGGGCCTGCGCCGTCGTAGGCAGCGGCTTGGTGCTGGCCTTCATGCTCTGGCGGCAGTGGCAAGCCACGGGCAACATCTATCTCGGCACCGCCAACATCTATCTCATCATCGCCATGACCACGGGCGCATTTGGCTACATCGGCGGCGCAAGGCTCACACCAAGCTTGGGCTCTGAGCAGGTGATTTGCTGGGTGCTGGTCAGCAGCTTGCCGCTCACCCTGCCATTGGCTCTGATATTCGTACCCGCGCACCCCGCTGCGATTGCCACGATGAGCTGGATCGGTTTTGTTTATGTGGCGCTGTTTTCCATGTGGATTGGCTTTTTCGCTTGGTATCGGGCGCTTGCCCTGGGAGCAGTGCGTGTCAGCCAAGTTCAGCTGATTCAGCCGTTTTTGAGCTTGTTATTTGCCGTGCCCTTGGTGGGCGAGCGATTGGATATGCTTACCTTGTTTTTCGCGATTGCTGTGATTGCGACGGTGTATGTGGGTAAAAAAATGCCGGTGGATTCAAAATGAAAATTTCTATTCTCACGTTTGATGGCTTCAACGAGTTGGACTCGCTCATCGCGTACGGCATGCTCAGCCGCATCGCGCGGCTGGGTGACGCCGATTGGCAAGTGAAGATTTGCAGCCCGACACTGCGCGTGACTTCCATGAACGGGTTGACTTTGGATGCGCATGAGTTGTTGCCCGAATGCGCAAACTCAGATGCGGTGTTGATCGGTAGCGGCATGAAGACGCGCGAAGTAGCGGCCAACGCTGAGATCATGAGCCAAATCAAGCTCGATCCGCTGCGCCAATACATCGTCTCGCAATGCTCAGGCACCTTCCTCATGGCCAAGCTTGGGCTTTTGCAGCACATGCCAGCCTGCACCGATTTGACCAGCAAGCCTTGGGTGAAAGAGGCAGGGGTGAATATTGTGAATCAGCCGTTTTACTCTTATGGCAACTTGGCCACCGCAGGCGGCTGCCTCTCTGCGCAGTATGTGAGCGCTTGGCTAATCTCGCGGCTGAAAGGCTTTGCGGCGGCGCGTGAAGTGCTGCACTACTTTGCGCCAGTGGGCGAGAAAGAGATGTATGTGGATCGGGCGATGTCGCACATCGAGCTTCGCTTCCCATCAACGGAAGACTGAGGATTTGTGATGAAAGCATCCATCAACCAAGCCTTAAAGCGCCTGCCTGCTGCGCCAACGCAGAAGTATCCACAGGGTGCGCCATTCGTAACGATGATGGCGGGGGGCACGATGAGTGTGGAGGTGTTTGCACCAAAGGGTGAAGACATTCAGCAGCCACATACGCAAGATGAGCTGTATTTCATTCACAGCGGCAAGGGTGAGATCGTGATTAATGGGCAGCGCTTTGATGCTGCGGCGGGCGATGCATTCTTTGTGGCTGCTGGTGCGGAGCATCGCTTTGAGAATTTCAGCGAAGATTTTGTGACTTGGGTTGTGTTTTACGGCCCGCAAGGTGGAGAGTAGGAATGACTATGAACTGGAAATTAGCCGCACGCGCCGAGCGCATGAACCCCTCGATCATTCGCGAGATTTTGAAGGTGACGGAGAAGCCCGGCATCATCAGCTTTGCAGGTGGCCTGCCTTCGCCCAAGACGTTCCCAATTGCTGCTTTTGCCAAAGCCTGCGCCGATGTGCTCGCTAAAGACGGGCAAGCGGCTTTGCAGTATGCGGCAAGCGAAGGCTTTCCGGCATTGCGCGAATTTGTGGCAAATGAACTCGCCAAGCAAAGCGCCGCTGCCGGCGTGCCTTGGGCGATTGATCCTGCGCAGGTGCTGATCACCACCGGCTCGCAGCAAGCGCTTGATCTCATCGCTAAAATTTTGATCGACAAAGATTCCCGCGTGCTGGTCGAGACGCCTGCCTACCTTGGCGCATTGCAAGCCTTCACTCCGATGGAGCCACAGTATGTGAGCATTGCCAGCGATGATGAAGGCGTGTTGATTGACGATGTGAAAAGCAAAATCTACCCCGTTCGCCCTGAGCTTGTCGAAGGGCAAGCAAGTGCTTCGACAAGCTCAGCACGAACGGATGGCAAAGCGCGCTTTATCTACGTCATCCCCAACTATCAAAACCCCACAGGCCGAAGCATGAGCGAAGCGCGCCGCGCCGCGCTCTCACAAGCGGCGCGCGAAGCTGGACTGCCGATCATTGAAGACAACCCCTATGGCGATTTATGGTTTGATGCGCCACCACCCGCATCGCTCACCGCGCGTAATCCCGATGGCGGCATCTACATGGGCAGTTTCAGCAAAACGCTTGCGCCCGGCCTGCGCTTGGGTTTCCTCGTCGCGCCGAAAGCGCTGTATCCCAAGCTCCTGCAAGCCAAACAAGCAGCCGATTTGCACACACCGAGCTTTAACCAACGCCTCGTCGCCGAAGTCTTGAAAGACGGCTTCCTCGACCGCCATGTGCCCACCATTCGCGCCCTCTACAAATCGCAATGCGAAGCCATGCTCGCCGCCCTCGCCCGCGAGCTGGCAGGCACAGGCATCACCTGGAACCAACCCACAGGCGGTATGTTCCTCTGGGTCAAACTACCCGCACACATGAACTCAGTTGATCTGCTGCCCAAGGCGGTCGAGCGCAACGTCGCCTTCGTACCCGGCGCAGCTTTCTATGCCGACCATCCGCAGCACAACACGCTGCGCCTGAGTTTCGTTACAGCCAGCGTGGAGCAGATCAACATCGGCATAGCGGCGCTGGCTGCTGTGCTCAAAGCGGCCTTGTGATGTACAGCGCCGCATTCATCTTCGTGCCCGGTAATTTCGATGATCGCTATTACGCGCTCGATGCGTTGATCGACGCTGCGGCCAAAGCCACGCCAGGATTTTTAGGGCAAGAGAATTGGAAGTCAGACGATGGTCGCATCAACGCGACTTACTACTGGGCCACGCTTGAAGCACTCAAAGCCTTTTCCAATCATCCCAAGCACTTGGAAGCCAAGCGCCAGTATCAACAGTGGTATCAAGGCTTTCATATCGTGATCTCGCAAGTCTTGCGCTCGTATGGCGACGGCAAGATCACGCATCTCACACCCAACGAACGCGCTGCTGCGGCGCATTGAAAATAGGGATCATCATGAAACAACGCGCCTTCAAGCAAGTCGATGTGTTTACCGCTCGCCCTTACTATGGCAACCCGCTGGCTGTGGTGCTTGATGGTTCGAGCTTGTCCACGGAGGAGATGCAGCATTTCACGAACTGGACGAATTTGAGTGAATGCACTTTTCTTTTGCCGCCCACGCAAGCATGTGCTGACTACAAAGTGCGCATCTTCTGCCCAGGGCGCGAACTGCCGTTTGCGGGGCATCCAACCTTAGGTACTTGCCATGCATGGCTACAGATAGGAGGCACTCCGCAAGCGTCAAGTGCTGGCGGCGGAGAACCACAAAATGAATTCATCATCCAAGAATGCGGCATTGGCCTCGTGAAGATCAAGCGCGATGCAGCGAATGGGCGTTTGGCTTTTGCTGCGCCGCCTTTGCTCAAGAGCGGCGCGTTAGATGAAGCGGATGTGGCTTTGATCGCTCGCGGCCTCGGCGTGGCGCGCAGCGACATCGTGGCACATGCTTGGTGTGACAACGGGCCGAACTGGCGCGGCGTGATGCTTAAAAGTGCTGAGCAGGTGTTGGCTTTGAAGCCAGATGCAGCAATTCTCGCGGGGCTAGACATTGGCGTGGTTGGCCCGAGAGGAAAAGTCGGCGTCGTCGGCGCGCAAGCTGCTGGCGATGAGACGCAATTCGAAGTGCGGGCTTTCTTCCCCGGCAACAACGGCATGGCCGAAGACCCCGTCACCGGTTCACTCAACGCAGCGATTGCCCAATGGCTGATCGGCGCAGGCCTTGCGCCCACCAGCTACGTGGCCGCGCAAGGCACAGCGCTCGCTCGTGCAGGCCGCGTGCATGTTGAGCAAACTGGTGCAGACATTTGGATCGGTGGCGCGAGCGTCACTTGCGTTGACGGAACGGTATCGCTCTGATGCAAACCCAAGTTGATCATCTCGTCGTTGCCGCACGCACTTTGCAAGAAGGCGTGGCTTGGTGCGAAGCCACGCTGGGCATCACACCCGGCGCGGGTGGCGAGCATCCGCTGTTTGGCACGCACAACCGCTTGTTTCGCATCGCCACGGTGAACTACCCCCGCGCTTACTTCGAAATCATTGCTATCAATTCAGAAGCGCCTCACGCAATGAATACGCCGGCGAATGGTCAAAAATCATCTCAAAACAAGCGTTGGTTTGACCTGGATTCTCCCGCTTTGCAAGATGCCATCCAAAGCAGCCCACGCCTCGTGCATTTCGTTGCCAACACCAGCGATGTAAGCAAAGCCTGCGCCGCCTTGCAAACCCTCGGCATAGATCGCGGCCCCGCCGTACAAGCCAGCCGCATGACACCCGCTGGCTTGCTCCAGTGGCAAATCACGGTACGCGAAGATGGCCAGCGATTGTTCCATGGCGGCTTGCCTACTTTGATCCAATGGGGTACGCCCGACGAGGCCCCTGCGGTAGCCGTGCATCCCGCAAACGGCATGCAAGACAGCGGCGTGTCATTGCTCAACCTGCATATGACAACACCTCATGCCGCCGAGCTGCAAGCGGCACACCAAGCCATCGGCTTGCAAGGTATCAGCGTAGAGGCCGGTACGCCTGACTTCATCGCCAAGCTGCAAACGCCAAAAGGCCTCGTCACGCTCGAATCGAAAGGCATTTGATGATCAGCGCTACCGAACTCGCTCTTTATTGCCTCGCAGCATTAGCCATCATGCTCACGCCAGGGCCGAATATGCTCTATTGCGTCTCGCGTGCGCTCTGCCAAGGGCGTATGGCGGGCTGGGTATCGGTGCTGGGTGTGCAAGCGGGCAATGTGGTGCACATCACCGCCGCCACGCTCGGGCTCACGGCGATTTTCTCGGCGCTGCCTTGGGTGTTTGACCTGATTCGCTTTGCCGGCGCTGCTTATCTGCTCTGGCTCGCGTGGCAAGCTGTGAAGCCCGGTGGGCGGGGTTTGTTTGAGGCGCAAGATTTGCCACATGACGGATTCGCCAAACTCTTTCGCATGGGCTTGGTCACGAATCTGCTTAACCCCAAGCAGCTCGTTTTCTTCACCTCCATCTTCAGCCAATTTCTACACCCCGAGCGCGGCAGCGTGCTCCAGCAAGGCCTGCAATTGGCAGCCACGCATATCTCGCTCAGCATCGTCGTCAACGGCTTGATCGTGGCGGGCGCGGCAGGCATTGCACTGTTTTTCCAGCGCAGTGCTGTGTGGCTGCGCGTGCAACGCTACGTGATGGCCTCGGTGCTCACTGGCTTGGCTGTTCGCCTTGTACTCACAGAAAGAAAATAAGCATGTTTACCCCAACAGAAATCCAAGCCGCGCAAGATTGCGTCTATGCCAGCCTGCGCCCCACGCCACAGTTTGAGTGGCCATTGCTGAGCGAAGCGCTCGGCGCAAAGGTGTGGGTCAAACATGAGAATCATCAGCCGGTAGGTGCATTCAAAGTGCGCGGTGGTTTGACTTACTTTGATGCTTTGATGAAGCGCGAGGTGAACCTCCCCGGTGTAATTGCGGCCACGCGTGGCAACCATGGGCAATCGATTGCATTCGCTGCTGGCAAAGTCAAAGTGCCAGCCACGATTGTTGTGCCCCATGGCAATTCGCGTGAGAAGAATGCGGCAATGCGAGCACTTGGCGCAGATCTGATCGAGCATGGCTCGGAATTTCAAGAAGCCAAGGAGCATGCCACTGAATTGGCCAAGCAGCGCGGTCTGCATTTCGTGCCCTCGTACCATCGAGATTTGTTGCTCGGCGTGATGACCTATTGGATCGAGTTCTTCGAAGCCGTGCAGCCCGATGTGACCTATGTGCCCATCGGCATGGGCTCCGGCTTTTGCGCAGCGGCTGCGGCGCGTGTGCACACGGGCGTGAAGACGAAGCTCATTGGTGTCGTCTCCGCCCACGCCACCGCCTACATGGATTCCTTCAAAGCACGCAAGTTGCTTGAAGCTCCCGTAAGCACACAGATTGCCGACGGCATGGCCTGCCGCGTGCCTGATCAAGCCGCGCTCGATGTGATCGTGCGCGAAGCCCATGATGTGATCGCTGTGACAGACGATGAGGTGAAAGCCGCAATGCGCTTACTCTTCACCGCAACTCATAACGTGGCAGAAGGCGCAGGCGCAGCCTCTTTGGCAGCGGCGACGCAGCAAAAGGATCAGTGGCGCGGCAAGACTGTGGGCACGACGCTGTGCGGTGGCAATGTGGATGCGGCTGTGTTTGCGAAAGTGCTTGCAGGCTAGTTTTTAGGCGAATTTTTAGGCACGAGTGGCTGATCGCCGTCATAGAATCTGCGCGGCCAGCTATTGAATTTATAGCGTTCTGGCGAGTGCGTTTTGTTTGAAGTCGGCCTCGGCTGCGCTTGGGCTGTCTCCCTTCGCGACTGTCCTCCTTCGGGCTTCGCCCGAATTCCCCCTTTATGTCGCTGCGGGAGATAGCCCAATCACAGCCGCAGCCTGATAGCGAAAGTGACAATCTACGTTCGCCCACAGTGGCTATCACCAAGCAGTTTGGCGTGCAGAGAATGGGGCTGTCCTCGCCAACCAACGGCCTGTGATTGGCGTATGCGGCATGGCCGATTTGTTGGACGCAGGGTTAGGAAATGCCAACGGCATTTCCATTCGTCATTCAAGGCGACAAGTGTCGCCTAACTCCCGAGGGAGACCATGAGGCCGTGACGCATACGCCAATCACAGGCCAAAGAGCGCCAAAAACTCAAACAGACTGAGCCTTCTGCGGACTACGTACATACCCAAAGCGCTGCGGCAATTCGCTGCGCAAGATCTGCTGCGGTACCCACAGGCCGCGCTCCAGAGCATCGGCGGCGAGCAACATATCGAAGGTGTGAACAAGACCAAAGCCCAGCTCTGTCTCTAAATACACATAGCCCGCTTCATCAAGCACACAGCGCTGCGGTTTGCACACCACGCCGGTGTGCGCTTCAATCGTGAAATCTTCGCGCACACGCCAGACCCATGGCGTGGCTTCCAGCTCCACATACACGCGCTGCGGGCCGTTTTGAAAATACCATTGCCCTGCTTGCGCACCGTCTTCTGTACAGAGGTAGTTGCGAGCAATAAAAGCAATCAACTTCTCATGCGAAAGCAACGAGCCTTTCGCGCCCAGCTGGCCGCTCGAGAAGCTGCCGCAGGCCTGCGCCTGATCATCGCGCATCCACCACTGGCCACGCGCATCTAGGCCCAACCAGCCCGTGCATGAGGGCACGTTTGGCCATTTGGCCATGGCTTGTAAAACGATGTCATCCATGATGCAGTAACCATTGCCCCACCGCACGCGGCATGGCATGCACATGGCCAGGAAACTTGCCACCCGGAAAGCCCACATGCCCGCCATGCTTGGGCTGCCAAAGCGTCACATGCTTGCCTACTTTACCGATCTGCGGCAAGCTGCTGGCGGGCATGAAGGGATCGTTGCGAGCATTGAGCGCAAGCGCGGGGATTTGGATCTCGGCCATGCGCGGCTTGGCAGAAGCGCGATCCCAATAGTCTTCGGTGTTTCTGAAGCCGTGCAGAGGCGCGGTGAAGATATTGTCAAACTCATAAAGATCGCGGCTGGCTTGCAGCGCTTGCGCATCAAACAGCTTGGGATGCAGCGCAAGCCGCGCCATCGCCTTAGGCTTCATGGTGTTGAGGAACATGCGGGTGTAGATCTGCCGGTTGAAGCCTTTGCCAATCGCATGACCGGCGGCTGCGAGATCGAGCGGGGAGCAGACGCTGGCCACCGCACTCGCGATTGCGCTAGCTGAAGCACCCATCTCCTGCGCCCAACGCATCAGCGCGTTGCCACCGAGCGAGATGCCGACCGCGATCAGTTTGCGCTCTGGCTCGCGCGCTTTGATGCGCCTCAATAACCAATCAATCTCTTGGAAATCACCCGAGTGATAAGCGCGAGGCGCACGATTGATCTCGCCGCTGCAACCGCGAAAATGCGGCACGGCGTAGGGCATGCCTTGCTGCCGTGCCCAATCGGCGAAGGCGAGTGCGTAATGGCTTTGCGATGAACCTTCGAGGCCGTGAAAGAGCACGAGCTGCGGTGCATCTGGCGGGGTAGCATGCATGGCGAAATCTACATCCACAAAATCATCATCTGGGCTCGTCCAACGCTCGCGCGTGAAGCTCGGCGGCGCTGCTTCATGGCGGCGCGAATACAGCGCGGGCCAGATGGTTTGCAATTGGCCGCCGGGCAACCAAGCGGGGGAGCGATAGTCCATCAGCATGATCCTCGACGCGCGTTGAAAAACGCTATTAATTCAATAGCGCGACGCGCAGTATTTATGCCGGCGAACTGCCCGAAAGACTCTATAAACGCCATAAAAATTGAGATCAATGCAGCACCATCGGCGCATCAGAGAGTTCTTGCATCTCGCGCGCCGTGCCAGGGCTCGCATGATGCGCCACCATGCGCCAGCCTTGCGCTGTCTTGTGATACACATTGGTGGCAATCACGTAAGCCTCGCGCGGGCCTTCTTGCGTCATCACCTCAATCTTTTCAATCACGCTGTGTACGCTAGACGAGAGCGCCTCAATCTTGCGCACGCGCATCGGCGTGGCGCGGATTGTGCCGTTGGTAAACATCGCATCAAAGGTCGAGCGAATCGCTCCCGAACCTACCATGCGCGAGCCACCGGGATGCACGCACACAATCTCATCCTCATCCGCCCAGCAGCTCATCAGCTTGTCAATATCACCCGCCCGCAGCGCATCATAAAACTGCGCCTCGATCTCATCGGCATTGCCACCCACGGTGACGGATTGGAGTTTGCTTTTTCGCATGGTTAGATTATCCGCAAGAGATGACAATTTGCATACTGGTGACAAGCAAAACCATAGTCGTTAATCAATTTCCAAAAGAAAAACGCCAGCTAAAAAGCTGGCGTTTAAGTTGGTTGCGGAGGCTGGATTTGAACCAACGACCTTTGGGTTATGAGCCCAACGAGCTACCGAGCTGCTCCACTCCGCGTCAATACTTGTATTTTACCTTGTTGCATCTGTGTTTGCTGCAACGCGGCAAAAGAAACTTTATTCTGCTGTCGGCACTTCAGCTGTCGTGTCAGCGCGATCAACGAGCTCCACGAAAGCCATCGGTGCGTTGTCGCCCACACGGAAACCCATTTTCAGGATACGTGTGTAGCCGCCTGGACGCGTCTTGAAACGTGGGCCGAGATCGGTGAACAACTTGGTCACAGAATCACGGTCACGCAGGCGGTTGAATGCCAAGCGGCGATTGGATAGGTTATCCACTTTAGCCAAAGTAATCATCGGCTCCACGACGCGGCGCAGCTCTTTGGATTTTGGCAAAGTTGTTTTGATGGCCTCGTGCTGAATCAGCGAGTTCATCATGTTGCGCAGCATCGCTTGGCGATGGGCGCTGGTGCGGTTAAGTTTACGAAGTCCGTTTCCGTGACGCATGGTGCTTTCCTTTCAATTGTTTAAACAGCGCGCCGTATCAGGTACGCGCTGGTGCACTTTGCTTTTAAATTAACGCTTGTCCAAACCAGCGGGTGGCCAGTTTTCCAAACGCATACCCAGGGTCAGGCCGCGAGAGGCCAAGACTTCCTTGATTTCGTTGAGCGACTTACGACCCAGATTCGGGGTCTTGAGCAACTCATTTTCGGTGCGCTGAATCAGATCACCGATGTAGTAAATGTTTTCTGCTTTCAGGCAGTTGGCCGAGCGCACGGTGAGCTCAAGCTCGTCCACAGGGCGCAGCAAGATCGGATCAAACTGCTGGCTGCTGCGAGCGGCTGGTGCGTCAAACGCGGCCAATTCGCTGCCTTCGAGCTGCGCAAACACAGCAAGCTGCTCAACCAAAATCTTCGCCGCTGCGCGCACTGCATCTTCTGCGGTGACTGCGCCATTGGTTTCGATTTCCATGACGAGCTTGTCCAGATCAGTACGTTGCTCAACGCGG
>JAAFJC010000043.1 GCA_013297925.1 Comamonadaceae bacterium | reverse complement strand
CGCCGGTGACTCTGGCTCAGCATGTGGTGCGCGGTCAATACGCTGAAGGCAATATGAGCGGGAATAAAGTGCCTGGCTATCTGCAAGAGGCGGGCGTGAATGCTGCGAGCCAAACAGAAACCTTCGTGGCTCTGCGCGCCGAGATCGCCAACTGGCGCTGGGCAGGCGTACCCTTCTACATCCGCACTGGCAAACGCATGGCTGGGCGCGAGGCGCATATCGTCGTGAACTTTCATGCCACGCCGCATGCGATTTTTCAGACGCCGAATGGCGGCGCGAACAAACTCGTGATTCATCTGCAGCCCAAAGACGGGCTGGAGCTGCATCTCATGGCGCAGGCGCAAGCCAACCGGCGCGACACCAATTCGCTGAGCCTCACGCAGCTGGATCTGGATTTTGACAAGCGCTTTGGCACGGAGCGAGTGGGCGCGTACGAGCGCTTGCTGCTGGATGTGATCGATGGCCGCTTGAATCTTTTTGTGCGCAGCGACGAGCAAGAAGAAGCTTGGCGCTGGGTCGAACCAGTGCTGGATTCTTGGCAGCAAGACACTGCCGCGCCACGCCAATACACAGCAGGCAGCTGGGGCCCGAGCGCCGCCAGCGCCATGATTGCCAAAGATGGCTTCTGCTGGGAAGAAGAAAGCTAATCTAGGAAAAATCTATGAGCATGCTCGAACGCATCAAGGCATCACTGCCATCGCTCGCACCCGCGGAGCAGCGCGTGGGCAAGCTCGTCTTGCTCGACCCTCGCGCTTTTGCGAATTTGCCAGTGAGTGAGTTATCAGATCGCGCCCATGTGAGCAAGCCCACGGTGGTGCGCTTTTGCCGCAGCATGGGCTATGACGGGCTCTCGGACTTCAAACTCAAGCTCGCTGGCTCCGTGAGCGAAGGCGTGCCCTTCATTCATCGCAGCGTAGATTCAGACGACAAAGTCTCTGATGTGATGGTGAAGGTGATTGACAACACGGTGGCCGCGTTTTTGAAATACCGCAACGATGCGAGCAGCTTCGCTTATGAGAAAGCCTCTGAAGCGCTGGCCGAGACGTATAAGCAGCGCAAGAGAATTGAGTTTTACGGTGTGGGCAATTCAGGCATCGTGGCGCAAGATGCGCAGCATAAGTTTTTCCGACTCGGTGTGACCAGCATTGCCTACAGCGATGGCCACATGCAGGTGATGAGCGCATCCACCGTCGGTCCTGGCGATTGCGTGGTGGTGATCAGCAATTCCGGCCGCACAAGGGATTTGATGGATGCTTGCGATATCGCTCGCAAAAACGGGGCGACGACGATCGTGATCACCGCCAGCGGCTCACCCTTGGCCTCTGCCGGCCATCTGCATCTCGCCGCCGATCACCCCGAAGGCTACGATCGCTACAGCCCCATGGTCTCGCGGCTTTTGCATTTGCTGATGATTGATATTCTGGCCACCAACGTGGCCTTGTGCATCGGCAGCGCGAAGTTGCAGCCTGCGCTCAAAGAGATGAAAAATAATCTGCGCAGCAAGCGATACGCTTAAATCTCAAGCCTTTTGAGCCAGTCGCCGGCATAGAATATGCGCAAGCAGCTATTGATTTAATAGCGTTTTGATCGTTGATCTATGAACAACATGCAAAGACACTGGGCGCATCAAGCCATTGAAAAAATCGAATCGGATTTTCAGCGCAGCGCGGATACGCATCTGATCGCACTGCCCTTGCCTTCTTTCAATCAATCGGGCATTGACTTTTACTTCAAAGATGAATCCACCCATCCTACAGGGAGCCTCAAGCATCGCCTAGCGCGCTCGCTCTTTCTCTATGCGTTGTGCAATGGCTGGCTGCATGAAGGATCGACGGTGGTGGAAGCATCGAGCGGATCGACCGCGGTGAGCGAGGCGTATTTTGCGCGGCTGCTTGGCCTGCCTTTCGTGGCGGTGATGCCCAAGAGCACTTCGCCGGAGAAGATTGCACTCATTGAGTTTTACGGCGGGCGTTGCCATTTTGTGGAATCTGCAGGTGCTGTCTATGAAGCCGCTCAGAAGATCGCACACGACAGCAACGGGCATTACATGGATCAGTTCACCTACGCCGAGCGCGCTACCGATTGGCGGGGGAACAACAACATCGCCCAAAGCATGTTTGAGCAAATGGCACGCGAGCGGCATGCTGTGCCGAGCTGGGTGGTGGTGGGCGCGGGCACGGGCGGCACGAGTGCCACGATTGGGCGCTTTGTGCGCTACAAACAATTTCCTACGCAGCTCTGTGTGGCCGACCCCGAAGGCTCGGTGTTTGCGCAGTACCACGCCAGCGGCAACAAGCAGCTTACTGGCGCAGGCTCACGCATTGAAGGCATAGGCCGTCCGCGCGTGGAGCCGAGCTTTATTCGCGGTTTGATTGATCAGATGCAGGTCGTGAGCAATGCAGAGTCTGTGGCCGCGATGCGCTTGCTATCGGGCCTGCTCGGGCGGCGCGTAGGGCCATCGACGGGGACAAATTTTGTCGCCATGATTGACTTGGCCATGAAGATGAAAGCCGCTGGGCAAACAGGTTCAATTCTCTCGCTGATCTGCGATGCAGGCGAGCGCTACTTGCCCACTTATCACAACGAAGCCTGGGTGAGCGATTGCATGGGCGACTGTACTGATGCAGATCGAAGGCTAAGCGCCCTTTTGGCATGAGAAAATTACGGGATGACTCGCCCTTTTTACATTTCCCCTTCCATTCTCTCCGCTGATTTCGCCCGCCTGGGCGATGAAGTGAAAAACGTCCTCGCGGCTGGCGCAGACTGGATTCATTTCGATGTGATGGACAACCATTACGTGCCCAATCTCACCTTCGGCCCGATGATCTGCCAAGCGATCAAACCGCATGCCGTCAAGCTCGATGGCAGCAAAGCCGTGATGGATGTGCATTTGATGATTGATCCCGTAGATGCATTGGCTGAGAGCTTTGCTGCAGCCGGAGCGGATTACATCAGCTTTCACCCCGATGCCTCGCGCCACGTGCATCGCAGCATTCAAGCAATCAAAAGCAAAGGCTGCAAAGCGGGCTTGGTTTTCAATCCCGCGCAAGAGCTGGATGTGCTTGATTGGGTGATTGAGGATATTGATTTGATTCTCATCATGAGCGTGAACCCAGGTTTCGGCGGACAATCCTTTATTGATAGCGCTCTGCGCAAGATTGAGGCTGTTCGCAAGCGCATTGATGCTTGCGGCAAGGATATCCGATTAGAAGTTGATGGCGGCATCAAGCCAGACAACATTCGCCGCGTGGCAGATAGCGGCGCGGATGCTTTCGTCGCTGGCAGCGCGATTTTTGGCAAGCCGGATTACAAGGCCGTGATTGACAGCATGCGCGCAGCTTTGAAATGATCCAAGGCAAATGATTCACGATATACAGGCTGTGATCGTCGATCTCGACGGCACGATGATCGATACGCTGGGTGATTTTGAAGTCGCGCTCAATCGCATGCTGGCAGATTTTTCGCTGCCGTCTGTTGACCGCGCCTTCATCGAAGCCACAGTCGGCAAAGGCAGCGAGCATTTGATCCGTACCACCCTCGATTATGTGCAAGAACAGCTTATTTCCGGCACAGATACTGCGCAAGCAGCTATGAAATCAGTAGCATATAAATCTGCATGGGAAAGCTACCAATCGCATTATTTAGCCTGTAATGGCCAAGCCAGCGAGGTATATGCCGGCGTGAAAGATGGCCTGCAAGCGCTCCAAGCACGAGGCCTCAAGATGGCCTGCTTAACGAATAAACCGCTAGCTTTTGCCAAACCTTTGCTCGAAGCAAAGGGTTTGTATGTTTTTTTCAGTCACGTCTTTGGTGGTGACTCGTTTGAAAAGAAAAAGCCTGATCCGCTGCCCTTGCTCAAAACCTGCGAAGCGTTGGGCTCACAGCCGCTGCGAACACTCATGATCGGCGATAGCAGCAACGATGCGCAAGCAGCGCATGCTGCGAAGTGCCCTGTGGTACTCATGACTTATGGCTACAACCACGGGCAAGACATCCGCGCCACGTCTGCGCTCGCGCATTTGAGCTCGCTCCAAGATATCGCCAATCTGCTGCACTGAAGACACAAAAAAGCCCGCACAAGACGGGCTTGATCTTTCAACCAAACGTGAGTATCAGTTGATATTCGTGTTGGCGCTGCTCTGACCGCCCAGTAAAGCGACACGTAGTGCTTCATCAGCGGGCTTTCTACCAAACCAGATTTTGAAAAAGTTTTCTGCAAACTCGGGCTCTTTGATTGGCTCGCCTTGTTGCTTGCCACGGAAATTCGTGATCAAGCCTGTGCCTGGAACGAGATCAACAATGATCGATTCGCCTTTGTTGAACTGTTTGCCTTCTGCAAAGATGTTGCCCATGCGGATCACGCCATTCACAATTTTGGAAAACTCTTCTTTAGTCATGTTGTCTTCAATGCCGCGAGAGAACCACTTGCCCAACTCATCGCCCTTCAAATCGCGCTGCGCCACCATATGTATGCGCTTGGCTAAAGTCGGTTTGATCACGTCTTCATTCTTAGTGACTTTGTTCGGCGTGTACAAAGCAGCTGTGTAGCCCTTGAATCCAAACCGAAAGCGCATCCCTGCACCATTCAGCTGCAATTTTTGCCCACCCACCGTGACCTCATTAGGATAGGTCACATCTGCGATCTTGGTTTGGGCCCAAGACAATGCTGGCATCAAACCAGCGCCAATGGCAGCAAGCGCAGCACCCAAAAATTTCTTACGAGACAAATTCATTATTTCTCCAAGAGTTTGCAAAATAGAACGACCGTTCTTAATAGTACAAAAGTATCCACAAGAATCACTCGGGTTTCAACAGGGTTTGTACTGCACAGCTTGTACGCAATAACGCGAACAAGAATTTGTGGGATGGCACAAATAGCCCTGTGTTTCCTGCTCTGCTACACTTTACTCATGTTCACTTTATGCATTTCTGCTCAAAACGCTCACGTCGCCGTGCGTGCTGCCGTTTGGCGGGGGGCTTGGTTGTGGCGTAAGCCAGCCCATTCGCTTTGATTTTTGCGGCGCAACGCCGCATCCGTGGCATCTGTCCTTCGATGCCAAACTTGTTGAACTGATCTGCGTTTCACCTTCTCCACGCAGACTTGTGGAAACCACCCAGCCATGATGACCGAACTTGAATTCAAATCCTTGCGTGATGCAGGCTACAACCGCATCCCTTTGGTAGCCGAGGCCTTTGCTGATCTCGAAACGCCTCTTTCCCTGTATCTCAAACTCGCCCATGGCAAAGCCCAAGGCAAATACAGTTTCTTGCTCGAATCGGTGGTGGGCGGCGAGCGCTTTGGCCGCTACAGCTTCATTGGCCTGCCAGCGCGCACGCATCTGCGCGCGAGTGGCTTTGGCGCTGCGGCGAAAACTGAAGTCGTGACAGACGACAAAGTCGTCGAGACCATCTTCGGCAATCCACTGGATGCCATCGCTGCCTTTCAATCGCGCTTCAAAGTGGCGCTCCGCCCCGGCCTGCCGCGCTTCTGTGGTGGGTTGGCGGGCTATTTTGGCTACGATACGGTGCGCTACATCGAGAAGAAGCTGGAAGCAAGCTGCCCACCCGACACACTCGGCCTGCCCGACATCATGCTTTTGCTCACCGAAGAGCTGGCCGTGATTGACAATCTCTCGGGCAAGCTCTACCTGATTGTGTACGCTGATCCTTCTCAATCAGAAGCCTATGCCAATGCTAAGAAGCGCCTGCGTGAATTGAAAGATCAGTTGCGCTACAGCGTCACAGCGCCCGTGGTGAAGCCATCCACAGACTACCCCATCGAGCGTGAGTTTTCCAAAGCCGATTACTTGAAAGCCGTAGATCGCGCCAAAGAGCTGATCGCCGCTGGCGATTTCATGCAAGTGCAAGTCGGTCAGCGCCTGAAAAAGCGCTACACCGAATCTCCGCTCACGCTCTATCGTGCGCTTCGCTCGCTCAACCCATCACCCTACATGTATTTTTACAACATGGGCGATTTCCATATCGTTGGTGCGTCGCCCGAGATCTTAGTGCGGCATGAGCACACGGCAGAAGGCGCAAAGATCACCATCCGCCCCCTCGCAGGCACGCGCCCACGCGCAAGCTCGCCTGAGGCAGATAAGGCCGCTGAGCAGGAGCTGATCAACGACCCCAAGGAACGCGCCGAGCATGTGATGCTGATCGACCTCGCCCGCAATGACATCGGCCGTATCGCCAAAATCGGCAGCGTGAAAGTGACAGAAGCCTTTGCGGTAGAGCGTTACAGCCATGTCATGCATATCGTCAGCAATGTCGAAGGCATTTTGAAAGACGGCATCACACAAGCCGACGTGTTGAAAGCCACCTTCCCTGCGGGCACTTTGACGGGAGCACCCAAAGTTCACGCGATGGAACTCATTGACCAGTTAGAGCCTAGCAAGCGCGGCATCTACGGCGGCGCGTGTGGCTATCTCAGCTTTGCTGGAGATATGGACGTGGCCATAGCGATTCGCACCGGAATCGTCAAAGACGGCATGCTTTATGTGCAGGCAGCTGCAGGCGTGGTGGCAGATTCTGTGCCTGAGCTGGAGTGGAAAGAGACAGAGGCCAAGGCGAGAGCCTTGCTGCGGGCTTCTGAGTTGGTGGAAGAGGGCTTGGAATGAATACGAATACCGAACAGCCGGACGCAGAAGACGCAAAGTTTACGCAGAAGACGCAAAAGGAATACCAAAAAGTGGAAAACGATTTTTCTCACGACATCATTGGTGCTGCTGTTGAGGTACAGCGAGTATTAGGTGTAGGTCTTCTAGAAAGTGCTTATGCCGCAGCGTTTGCGATTGAACTCAAAGAACGTGAATTGTTTTTTGAACGCGAAGTCTCCATCGCCGCCTCTTATAAAGGCTATTCGCTAGGGCAAGTGTATCGCGCTGATTTCATTGTTGAGGAATCAGTGATTGTTGAGTTGAAAGCCACAGATGCATTGACTGAGCTACATCGCGCACAGTTGCTCTCCTATTTACGTCTTTCGGATTTGAAGCTTGGGCTGCTGATCAACTTCAACGCTTTTCCAGTTGTCAAAAACATTCACAGATTGGTCAACAAACTATGAACTATTTTTTGCATTCCTTTTGCGTCTTCTGCGTAACCTCTGCGTCTTCTGCGTACGGAAGTTTTTCTTCGACTCCAACCTCGCCAAGGAGCAAGCTGTGAAGCTACTCATGATCGACAACTACGACAGCTTCACTTACAACATCGTCCAATACTTCGGTGAGCTAGGCGCGCAGGTGACTACTTTGCGCAACGACGAAGTGACGGTTCAAGAGCTGGATGGGATGTTCCAACGTGGCGAATTCGACCGCCTCTGCATCTCCCCCGGCCCCTGCTCGCCCAAGGAAGCGGGTATCTCGGTGGCCGCCATTGAGCATTTCAAAGGCAAGCTCCCGATCCTCGGCGTCTGCCTTGGGCATCAAGCGATTGGCTATGCTTTCGGCGGCAACATCATCCGTGCGCAAGAGCTTATGCATGGCAAGACGAGTGTGATCTCCACAAGCCAAGAAGGTGTGTTCAAAGATCTGCCCAAGCAATTCACCGTGAACCGCTATCACTCCCTAGCGATTGAGCGCGCCACCTGCCCTAAGGAACTCGTGATCACCGCGCAAACAGATGATGGCGAGATCATGGGAGTGCGCCACAGCGGCTATGCGCACGAGGTGCGGATTGAAGGTGTACAGTTTCACCCAGAGAGCATCCTTACCGAGCATGGCCATGCGATGCTGAAGAATTTTTTACTATGAATTTAATAGCTGCTTGCGCAGTATATATGCCGGCAAACTGACCAAAAGGCTTTGAAATGCTGAATGAACTGGGTATTCACAACCTCTGGCTCTTCATCCTCGCTGGCTGGGCGCTCAATCTCACGCCAGGGCCCGATGTGTTCTTCCAAATCACGCAAGCGCTCAAAGGCGGGCTGCGGGCTGGCATCGCCGCCATGCTGGGCGTCTGCGCAGGCTGCTTGGTGCATGTGGCGGCAGCATCGCTTGGCGTGAGTGCTTTGATTGCAGCTTCCAGCACCGCATTTACTGTGCTCAAATGGATCGGCGCAGCCTACCTCGTTTATGTGGGCATTCAAATGCTGCGCACGCAACCTACGCAAAATGCTATGAATTCAGAAGCACTCTGCGCGGATTCTATGCCGGCTAGCGGCCAAAAAAGTCTTAGCGGTATCTTCATTCAAGGCTTCTGGACGAATGCACTCAACCCAAAAGTTGCTCTCTTCTTCCTCGCCTTTTTGCCACAGTTCATCACCCCGCAAGCCACGCAGCCCGCGCTCGCCTTTGCTGCCCTCGGCTTGCTTTTCATCCTGAATTCCGTACCCATCAATCTCGGCTATGTGCTGCTTGCGGCATGGGTGAGCCAGCGTATGGGCAGCTTGCAGCGCGGTTTGGTGTGGCTGGAGCGCGCAGCAGGCGCATTGTTTGTGGGCTTTGGCATCAAATTAGCATTCAGTGAAAAGTAAACCATGAAAACCGTTGATCTGCGCAGCGATACCGTCACCCAGCCCACACCAGCGATGCGTGAGGCAATGCTCGCCGCGCCTTTGGGCGATGATGTGTTTGGCGATGACCCAACGGTGAATGCGCTGCAAGACAAGATTGCTGCGATGCTTGGCTTTGAGGCGGCACTGTTTGTGCCCACCGGCACACAGAGCAATTTCTGCGCGATTCTCTCTCACTGCCAGCGTGGCGATGAATACCTCGTGGGGCAGATGGCACATTGCTACCGCTGGGAAGGCGGCGGCGCGGCGGTGCTGGGCAGTGTGCAGCCGCAGCCGATAGCCCATGCAGCCGATGGCTCGCTGCCGCTTGCCGATATCGAATCGCAGATCAAGCCCGATGATGCGCACTTTGCGCGCACGCGCTTGCTCTGCTTGGAGAACACGATTGGCGGCAAGCTGCTACCTTTAGATTACGTGAAAGCTGCCACGCAGCTCGCGCGCAGCAAAGGCCTAGCCACGCATTTGGATGGCGCTAGACTATTCAATGCGGCCACGGCGCAAGCCATGAATTTAAAACCAAATGAGCAGTTAGCCGGCATACATCCTGCGCGAAGCGCTATCAATAATGAAGCAAAAAGAATTGCGGAGAATTTCGATTCTGTGAGCGTATGCTTCAGCAAAGGCCTCGGCGCACCTGTGGGCTCGGCGCTCTGCGGCTCACGAGAATTGATTGCTCGCGCACACCGCATCCGCAAAATGGCTGGCGGCGGCATGCGTCAATCAGGCATGTTGGCCGCTGCAGCTATTTATGCACTAGATCATCAGGTGGAGCGCTTATCGCAAGATCACGCCTTGGCCAAACGCTTGGGCGATGCCTTAGCGCAGATCGATGGCATGGCGGTTGATCCAGTGCAAAGCAACATCGTTTTCGTCGACGTACGCGAGCCTTTGAAAGCCAAGGCGGCCGGCTTGATCGACCACCTGAAATCGCATGGCATCTTGGCAACAGGGCTTTATCGTCTGCGCTTTGTGACGCATTTGGATGTAGATGCAGTAGGCGTGGATCGGGCAATTGCTGTGATTCAAAATTATTTCAAATATTGAGAAGAAAAACTTCCGGACGCAGAGGACGCAAAGGTTTCGCAGAGAACGCAAAAAAGAAAATACAAAAGGATTTAAAACATGGCGACTATCTGTCATCAATATGCATTTCTTTTTTGGTATTCTTTTGCGTCTTCTGCGTAACCTTTGCGCCCTCTGCGTCCGGTATTTGTATTTGTATTCGACTCGCTAACCCATTAAAAAAGAGAAACATCATGCCCATCACCCCCCAAGAAGCCCTGCAGCGCACCATCGAACACCGCGAAATTTTTCACGACGAAATGCTCAAAGTCGTGCGCCTGATCATGAGCGGAGAGATGAGCCCCGTGATGATGGCAGCCCTCATCACTGGGCTGCGCGTGAAAAAAGAAACCATTGGCGAGATCACCGCTGCCGCGCAGGTGATGCGTGAGTTTTCTACCAAGGTGAATGTGGCCGACAAAAAGCATTTGGTCGATATCGTCGGCACAGGCGGCGATGGCTCTCACACGTTCAACATCTCCACCTGCTCCATGTTTGTCGCCGCGGCCGCTGGCGCGAAGGTGAGCAAGCATGGCGGGCGCAGCGTGAGCAGCAAATCGGGCAGCGCTGATGTGCTTGAATCACTCGGTGTAAACATTAATCTCAAGCCCGAGCAGATCGCCCAATGCATCGAAGAGATCGGTATCGGCTTCATGTTTGCGCCCAACCATCACACCGCGATGAAGCACGTCGCGCCGATCCGCAAAGAGCTGGGCGTGCGCACCATCTTCAACATCCTCGGCCCGCTCACCAATCCCGCCAGCGCGCCAAACATCTTGATGGGCGTGTTCCACCCCGATCTCGTCGGCATCCAAATCCGCGCCTTGCAGCGCTTGGGTGCAGAGCACGCCCTCGTCGTTTATGGTCGCGATGGCATGGATGAAGTTAGCCTGGGCGCTGCCACGCTGGTGGGCGAGCTGAAAAACGGCGAGATCACCGAATACGAGATTCACCCCGAAGATTTCGGCCTCGCCATGAGCAGCACCCGTAGCCTGCGCGTGGAAACACCCGAGCAAAGCAAAGCAATGATGCTGGATGTACTAGACAACAAACCCAGCCCCGCCAGAGATATCGTCGCACTCAATGCAGGCGCTGCACTCTACGCGGCGAATGTGGCTGAGTCGATGAAGGCTGGTTTGGCGCTTGCGCAAGAGGCTCTGGCTTCAGGTGTGGCCAAACAGAGATTAGGGTCTTTCGTCGCGCGGTCCAACTCTTTTTGACCTTATTCGACAGTCACGCTTTTAGCCAAGTTACGAGGCTTATCAACGTCAGTTCCCTTTGCTAATGCTGTGTGATAAGCGAGCAATTGCAGGGGCACGACGTGCAGGATCGGCGATAGTGCGCCGTAGTGCTCAGGCATGCGGATCACGTGCAGGCCTTCGCCGGATTCAATTTGCGTGTCGCCATCAGCCAATACGTAAAGCACACCGCCTCTTGCGCGGACTTCTTGCATATTGCTTTTGAGTTTTTCCAGCAGGGCATCGTTGGGGGCGACGGTGACTACCGGCATCTCGTCGGTGACCAAAGCGAGCGGGCCGTGTTTGAGCTCGCCGGCGGCGTAGGCTTCGGCATGGATGTAGCTGATTTCTTTGAGTTTCAAAGCGCCTTCCATGGCAATCGGCCAATGCAGGCCACGGCCTAAGAACAAGGCGTTTTCTTTTTTACCGAAGTCTTCTGCCCACGCGATGATTTGCGGCTCGAGGGCGAGCACGGCTTGCAGGGCGACGGGGAGATGGCGCATTTCATTGAGGTATTGCGCTTCTTGCTCGTCTGAGAGCAGACCTTTGGTTTGTGCGATGGCGAGGGTGAGCAAGAAGAGGCCGGCGAGTTGGGTGGTGAAGGCTTTGGTGGAGGCTACGCCGATCTCCACGCCAGCGCGGGTGATGTAGGCGTGTTTGCATTCGCGCACCATGGCTGAGGTGCTCACGTTGCAGATGGTGAGCGTGTGCTGCATGCCTTGGCTCACGGCATGCTTGAGCGCGGCGAGTGTGTCTGCCGTCTCGCCGGATTGGCTGATGGTGACGACGAGCGTGCGTGGATTGGGCACGGAATCGCGGTAGCGGTATTCGCTGGCGATTTCTACGTTACAAGGGATTTTGGCAATCGATTCGAGCCAGTATTTGGCGACTGAGCCGCTGATGAAGCTCGTGCCGCAGGCGAGGATGAGCACGTTGTCTATTGACTTGAAAGTGCTGTATGCGCCATCGCCAAACAGTTCGGGCGAGATGCCGACCACGCCTTCGAGCGTGTCTGCGATCGCACGCGGCTGCTCGAAGATTTCTTTTTGCATGTAGTGGCGATAAGGCCCGAGCTCGGCGGCGCCGCTGTGGGCTTGCACGGTTTTTACCGGGCGTTCGTCTGTGCCGAGGACTTTACCGCTCGTATCTGCGATCCAGTATTTGCCGATTTGCAGATCGACCACGTCGCCTTCTTCTAGATAGACGATTTGGTCTGTCACACCTGCCAAGGCCATCGCATCAGAGGCCAAGAAGTTCTCGCCGCCTTCCTTGCCGACACCCAAGATCAACGGAGACCCAGCACGCGCACCGGCCACGCGATGTGGCTCGTCTTTGTGGAACACAGCGAGGGCATACGCACCATGCAGCTGAGCCACAGTTGCTTTCAAAGCTTCAAAGATATCGCCGTCATACAGCGAATCCAGCAAATGCGCGATGACTTCGGTATCCGTTTGGCTCACAAACACGTAGCCTTTGGCTAGCAGTGTTTTGCGCAGCGCATCGTGGTTTTCAATGATGCCGTTGTGCACAAGTGCCACGCGCCCTATCGCGCCCTCTTTCGCATTCGGCCCCGCGCTGAAATGCGGATGCGCATTGTGCACCGCTGGCGCACCATGCGTGGCCCAGCGGGTGTGGGCGATGCCGGTGTAGCCTGTAAATGCGTTACCGCTCGCAGCGTCCGCATCAATCTGCGCTTGCAGCTCAGCGACGCGAGAAGTGGTGCGCGCGCGCTTCAAACCCCCGCTGTGCACCGCCACGCCACACGAGTCATACCCGCGATACTCCAAGCGCTGCAAGCCTTGGACGAGTATGGGGACGATGTTGCGCTGAGAGACCGAACCGACGATGCCGCACATGGGATGCTCCTGTTGAGACGTTTGATGGAGCGTATGCTAGGCCTCTTATTAAAAAATATCTGTTTGATTTATTACTTAATTAGAAATAAAATTTCATGAATTTCATTGTTAGAAATATTATTTCTTTAAATTTATGAATTCAGAATTTTTATCACCTCTTGAGCTCGACGATACTGACATTCGCCTGCTCCAAAGCCTGCAAACCGACGCTTCGCTGAGCAACCAAGATTTGGCGGCCAAGGTACACGTCTCCCCACCCACCTGCCTGCGCCGCGTGAAGCGCCTGCATGATCTGGGCTTGATTGAGCGGCAAGTGGCCGTGCTCCATGCTGATCGCTTAAAGCCACTGATCGGCGCAGGGCTCACAGCGATTGTGGAGGTGACGCTTACCGAGCAAACCGAAGAAGTGCTCGCCGCATTTGAGGCACGCATACTGCCCGACGCACATGTGCAGCAATGCTACCGAGTGAGCCCAGGGCCCGATGTGGTGTTGATCGTGCAAGTGCGCGACATGCCGGCGTATTTGGAACTTGCGCAACGACTGTTCACGCAAGATACGAAGGTGCGGAATGTGAAGGCGTTTTTTAGCGTGAAGAGGGCGAAATTTTCTACTTCTTTAGCTTGGATTTGAAGCATTTTAGGCAAATAGCTGGCGTATTTATTGCGCGAACAGCTATCAAAATAGTAGCGCGCTAGCTTGCATTCAGCCGACTGTGATTGGGCTATCTCCCGCAACGAAATAAAGGGGGAGACGGCGCAGCCGGCGGAGGACATTCGTGGAGGGGGATAGCCCAAGCGCAGTCGGCTCGCCAAGGCACTCAGAGCGTACACATGCAACGCTCAAGAGTCGTCTTTCTCCCCAGGCTCATACAAAGCCTCCCGCCCCATCCGATCCATCACGAGCTCCGCCGTCCAAGGCAGCATGAGCGCGCCGCAGCGGCTGTCTCGGTACAAGCGCTCCAACGGCAGATGCTTCATCATGCTTTGGCCGCCGCAGGTGCGGATGGCTAAGCGCGCAATATCATTCGCACCTTCCATCACGCTGTAATGCGCGGCATAGAGGCGCAGCTTTTCGTCTTTGCTGGGGTTGGGCTTGGCTTCTGTGATCGCGCGCAGAAAAATGCTGCGCATGTTCTCCAGTTGAATCCGCATCTGCGCCACGGCGATTTGCTTCGTTGGATATTGGCGGCGCTTTACGGGCGGCTCGCCTTCAACCTCACCGCGCAGATACTTCACCGTGAAATCGTAGGCCGCATTAGCGATGCCGAGATAGGTGGGAGAAAGCGTGAAAAACATCGCGGGCCAAGTCTGCGCCGCTTTGAAATACACCCCGCGCGGCATGAGCTGCTCATCATCGGGCACGAAGACATCTTTGAAGGTGAGATTGCGGCTGACGGTGCCGCGCATGCCCATGGGATTCCAATCGCCGCTGACGGTGAGGCCTTCACTCGTTGCAGGCACGGCGATGTAGAGCGTGTCACGTGGATCAGGATTTTTACCTTCGATGTCTTCGGTGCAGAGGATGCCGTAATAGTTGGCTGCGCCAGAGAGCGATGCCCAAATTTTTCGGCCATTGATCACCCAACCACCCACGCCGCCTTGCACGCTCTTGCGCGCTGATGTGCCGAATGGCGCACGGCCTGCGGCTGCGGCAGTGCCTTCGCTGAAAGGCTGTGCGTAGAGCGCGCCCTGCTCCACGATGCGCTTGAAGTGCAGTGGGCGGCGAGCATGGTGCTCGGCTTGTTGGTCTGCCGTCATGGCAATGCCGTCAGAGAGCACACCTGTCCACATCGTGGAGCAAATGTGCATGTTGAGCGTGAGCGCGGTTGCGCCGCAGTAGCGGCCAATTTCTGCACCAGTCATCATGTAAGCGGCGTAGTCTGCCCCCAAGCCGCCATGCGCTGCGGGCACGCACATGCGCAAGATGCCAGCGGCGCGCAGGTCGTCGTAGTTTGCGAGTGGGAATGTGGCGGTGTCGTCCCACAGCGGAGCGCGGGGGGCAAAAAAGTCTTTGCCGAGTTGCTGGGCTTTAATCAGCAGTTCTCTTTGCTGATCTGTGAAGTTAGTGTCGCCGACGGCAGGCGTGAAATTCAGTGTGCTCATGTTGGCATGTTAGCGGGAAATCAAAAGTTTGAATGCGAGGATTTGGGCGAGCCGTCTGCGCTTGGGCTGTTCCCCTCCGCGAATGTCCTCCGCGCTGGCCTTCGGCTGGCGCTCCCCCTTTATTTCGCTGCGAGAAACAACCCAATCACAGACAGCGCAGAGAAAGTAAAACGCGAAGAGCTCGAACGCAGATTTTTTGCAAACCGAATAGGCCACGAAGTTGAGGCGTTGTGATTTGGGTGTCTCACGCAGCGAAATAAAGGAGGAGGCACGCGCGCAGCGCCAGCCGGGGGACATTCGCGGAGTGGGATGCCCAAAGCGCAACGCCTCAATCTCGCAGCCGGCTTATGCAAAAAGCAATCGTTAGCGTAATACAAATTCAATAGCACTCTACGCAATAAAAACGCCGGCAGTAAGCCAAAGGAGCTTAAATCCGATTCTCTTCCACCGCATGACAAGCAATCCGAATCCCTTTGAGCTCAATCAGATTCGGCCGCTCAGACTTACAGCGATCATTCACATGCGGGCAGCGCGGATGGAAGGCGCAGCCGCTTGGAGGATTCAAAGGATTAGGCACTTCTCCTTGCACCGGCGTGCGCGCTTTGCCGGTATCGTGCATCTTCGGAATCGCATCCAATAGCATGCGGGTGTACGGATGCTTCGGATTGCTGAAGAGCTCCGCTTTATCAGCCAGCTCCACCAAACGCCCGAGATACATCACGCCTACTTGATCGCTCACATGGCGAACCACGGCGAGGTTGTGGCTGATAAAGAGATAGGTGAGACCCTGCTTCTTTTGCAGGTCTTTCATGATGTTGAGCACCTGCGCTTGCACGCTCACATCGAGCGCGCTGGTGGGCTCATCACACACGAGGAATTCAGGCTGCGTGGCCAAGGCGCGGGCGATCGAGATGCGCTGGCGCTGGCCGCCGGAGAATTGGTGGGGATACTTCACCATATCGAGCGGAGAGAGCCCTACAGACTTGAGCAATTCACCGACGCGCTCAGCCAGCTTGGCCTCATCTTCAATGATCTTGTGCTCTTTGAGCGGCTCGCCCACGATATCGCCCACCGTCCAGCGCGGATTCAAGCTGGCATACGGATCTTGGAAGATCATCTGAATGCGCTCACGCAGCTTGCGGCTACCGGCGCCCTTGTACGTCTCGTTGGCATCCATGCCGTCGAACTGGAAATTGCCGCGTGAAGGTGTGTAGAGGCCGACCATGAGGCGAGCCACCGTGCTTTTGCCGCAACCTGATTCGCCCACTAAGGCCAGCGTCTTGCCCTTTTCGATCTCAAAGCTCACGCCATCGACGGCTTTGAGGAAGACTTTCGGTTTGCGCTCGACCACGCGATTGAGCCAAGGCGGCGAGACATCAAAGCTCATCGCTAGATCATCGACTTTGACTAAGGCTTGCTTGCTCATTTTTTATTTTCCTTCCGCAAGCCAGCAAGCAGCGCGCGTAGCTCCCGCTTGAATCAAATCAGGGCGATCCACTTTGCAGCGATCAAAAGTCTTGGTGCAACGCGGGTTAAACGCGCAACCTTGCGGAATCGCATTCAAGCGCGGCATCGCGCCATCAATTTGCGCCAAGTGTTCACGATCCACACTCATATCGGGAATCGAAGCCATCAGGCCAGCGGTGTAAGGGTGCGCGGGGCGGTTGATCACCTCATGCACCGGGCCAATCTCGGCCACGCGGCCGGCATAGAGCACCGCCACGCGATCACAGGTCTCGGCGATCACGCCCATATCGTGCGTGATCAGCATCACCGCTGCACCGCGCTCTTTGCACAGGTTTTTGAGCAAACTAATGATCTGCGCTTGAATGGACACATCAAGTGCCGTCGTCGGCTCATCCGCCACGATCAACTTAGGCTCAGCCGCGAGCGCGAGCGCAATCACCACGCGCTGGCGCATGCCGCCTGAGAACTGATGCGGGTAATGCTCAATACGTTCTTCCGCAGCGGGAATGCCAGTAGATTTCAGCAAATCAATCGCGCGGCGGCGCGCCTCCGCTTGATCCACAGGTAAATGCGCCTGGATCGTTTCCATCAGCTGCCTGCCCACGGAATACAAGGGATTCAGCGAAGTGAGTGGGTCTTGAAAAATCGCACCAATCTTGCGGCCACGAATATGGCGCATCTCATCGTGATTGAGGTTGTCAATCCGCTGGCCTTCGAGCAGGATCTGCCCGCTGGCGATGCGGCCCGGTGGCTCTAGCAAACCAATGATGGATGCGCCGGTGAGCGATTTTCCAGCACCAGATTCACCAACCACGCCTAGGATTTCACCGGGCGCGATGTCGAAGGAGATATCGTCGAGCGCACGTAGCGTGCCATGGCGGGTGGGGAATTCGACGACGAGGTTTTTGACAGATAAGAGACTCATTGGATTTCAGCCTCTTAACGTAATCTCGGATTTAAAGCATCACGCAGCCAATCGCCCAACAGGTTTACCGAGAGAGCAATCAAAATCAACATCAACCCTGGCCAAACAGTGATCCACCATTCGCCTGAGAAGAGGTAATCGTTGCCGACACGAATCAGTGTGCCTAGGCTCGGCGATGTGGGCGGCACGCCTACGCCTAAGAAGCTCAGCGTGGCTTCGGTGATGATGGCTGTAGCCACTTGAATCGTGGCCAAGACCATGACGGGGCCGAGCACGTTGGGGAGCACGTGGCGCAGCATGATGCGGTGGCTGGCGACGCCGGTGACTCTTGCGGCTTGCACGTATTCTTTGTTGCGCTCCACCAGCGTCGTGCCGCGCACAGTGCGGGCGTATTGCACCCAGCCGGTGAGCGTGATGGAAATAATGAGCACGCCAAACGCCACACTGGTGTGCGCATTGGGAAACATCGCGCGGCCTACGCCTGCGATCAGCAAGGCCACCAGAATGGGCGGGAAGGAGAGCATCACATCGCAGATGCGCATGAGCAGGGTGTCGATCCAGCCGCCGAGGAAGCCGGCGAGCAAGCCGAGTGTGACGCCAATCAACACAGACAGAATCACCGAGATAATGCCCACTGCCAAAGAAATGCGTGCGCCATACATCAAGGCCGAGAGAATATCGCGGCCTTGATCGTCTGTGCCGAGGAAGAAGCTGCCTTTGCCGCCTTCGATCCAAGCGGGTGGCAGGCGCGCATCGGAGAGCTCAAGCGTGGTCAGATCAAATGGGTTGTGCGGGGCAACGAAGCCCGCGAACACTGCACAAAAAATGCAGATGAAAGCCACCACCGCAGCCGCAATGGCCATCGGCGAGGTTTTGAAGCTGTAGCCGACATCGCTGTCTAGCCACTTTGATAGCACACCCATATTGATCCTGATCTCGCTTTTGAATCGCTCTTACTTCACACTCATCCACTTGAACGGCATGAAGTTATCGGCCAGTTGCACCAGATCCACTTTCTTGCTCACACCCCAAGCCAGCGCTTGCTGATGCAAAGGCAGATGGCCGATGTCGTCCATGTGCAGCTTGAAGGCTTCGCCGATCATGGCTTGGCGTTTGGCTTTATCCGTCTCGGATTGGATCTTCAAAGTCAGCTCATCCACCTTGGGATTGCAATACGCGCCGAGGTTGAACTGGCCAGAGCCTTTGTCGTCAACGCAGCGGGTGAGCGCATTCAAAGCGTTGTGAGAGTCATAGGTGCCAGGTGTCCAACCCAAGAGATAGAAGCTGGTATCGCGGCGCAAGATTTTGGGGAAGTAAGTGCCCTTGGTCTCGGCTTGCAGATTGATCTTCACATTGATGCGAGAGAGATTCGCAGCCACGGCTTGGCAGATTTCGCCATCGTTCACATAGCGGTCATTCGGGCAATTCATCGTCACCTCAAAGCCCGTGGGATAGCCAGCATCTGCCATCAATTTCTTCGCGGCTTCTACGTCATAAGGCAGGCGCTTATTGAGATTAGCATCAAAGCCATTGATACCGGGGCCAACCATCAGCGCAGTCGGGTTCGCCGCGCCGCGCATCACAGTGCGCTTGATGCCTTCGATATCAATCGCTTGGTAGAAAGCTTGGCGCACGCGCTTGTCTTTGAATGGATTCTTGCCCTTCACGCTGGAATACAAGAGCTCATCGCGCTTTTGATCCATGCCGAGGAAGATGGTGCGCAGCTCAGGGCCTTGCATAGCTTTGGCGTTCGCGCTCGCGTTCACACGCGCCACGTCTTGCACGGGCACGGGCTCCATCACATCGATCTCGCCCGAGACGAGTGCGGCCACGCGGGTGGCATCGTTGGTGATCGGGGTGTAGACCACTTCGGTCACGTTACCGTCAACCTTGCCCCAGTAATTGCCGCTGCGAGCAAAGGTGGTTTTGATGCCGGGCTGGCGCTCGCGCACGCGGAAAGGGCCTGTGCCATTGGCGCGGAAGGAGGCCGCATTCTCAATGCCTTTACGTCGATCCACAGGCTTGGTGGCTTGGTTGTCTTCGCTCCATTTTTTGCTCATCACATAAACGAGCGAGATGACTTCAGGAAGAATAGGGAAAGGCGCTTTGGTGACGAATTCCACCGTGTGGCTATCGACCTTGCGGATTTCGCTCACATCATTGGTATAGCTCTTCATATCCGAGCCATCGCCGCCCGAGCGCTGGAAGGAGAAGATCACATCATCAGCAGTGAACGGCGTGCCATCATGAAACACCACGCCTTTACGCAGATTGAAACGCCAGACAGTGGGCGAGGTCTGCGCCCATGAGGTGGCCAGCAAAGGCGCGAGGCTCAGATCTTTGTTGCGCCCCGTGAGGCCTTCATACACATTACCTGTGACGCTGAGCTGCAGCGATTCATTGAGCGAATGCGGATCCATCGAGAGCGCATCGCCTTGGTTGCCAATGCGAATCGTCTTCGCATTCGCTATGGAAACCATAGCGATAGAGGCAATAAACATCCCAGTCATCATGGTCTTTTTCATTGAAAACATCTCACATCTCCTAAAAAACAAAAACTAAACAGAGCAAGGCATGGCCTGCTCCACCAAACTGGCAAACAAGGCACTGCCCAATGGCAACACCTCATCGTTGAAGTCATACTTGCTGTTGTGCAAGAAGCAAGCTCCCTCGCCGCCCTGCCCCAAGCGCAGGTAAGCGCCGGGTTTGACTCGCAGCATGAACGAGAAATCTTCTGCCCCCATGCTCGGCGGTGTATCCCACATCACATTCGCCTCGCCCACCAAGCTGGTCGCCACATTTGCTGCAAATCTGGCCTCGGGCTCAGTATTGATCGTGGGAGGATAAATGCGCTCGTATTTCACGACAGCTGTTGCGCCGAAGCTTTGCGCAATGCCAACGCAAAGCTCGCGCAGCCGCTGCTCAATCATGTCCTGCACAGTGGGGCTGAAGGTGCGCACCGTACCCACCAAAGTCGCTTCTCCGGGAATCACGCTCATGGCATGCAGATCGCCCGCTTGCATGGCGCAGATGCTGATCACTGCCGCGTCCACTGGCTTCACGTTGCGCGAGACGATGCTTTGCGCAGCCGTGATGATGTGGCCAGCCACGAGCACAGGGTCTACCGCGAGATAAGCATGTGCGCCATGGCCGCCCTTGCCAGTAATCGTGATCGTGATCCGATCAGCCGAGGCCATGACAGCGCCAGGGTTCACGCCAATCTCACCGGGGCGCATGGCCGGTGCGTTATGCATCGCATAAGCCGCCTCCACGGGGAAGCGCTCAAACAAACCGTCGTCAATCATGGCTTGCGCGCCTGCGAAGCCTTCTTCGCCGGGCTGGAAAATGAGCACAGCAGTGCCTGCGAAATTGCGCGTCTCAGCCAGATAGCGCGCCGCGCCGGTGAGCATCGTGGTGTGGCCATCGTGCCCACAGCCGTGCATCAGGCCGGGCTTCACAGATTTCCAGGCGACTTCGCCATGCTCCGTCATCGGTAGCGCATCCATATCTGCACGCAGGCCAATCATACGATTGCTCTTCTGCTTGCCGCGAATCAGTCCCACCACGCCCGTCTTGCCAATGCCAGTGTGAATCTCATCCACGCCGCAAATCTCTAGCGCCTGACGCACGCGGCCAGACGTATAAATTTCTTCAAATCCCAGCTCGGGATGCGCATGCAAATCACGGCGAAACGCTGTGAGCTCAGGGTGGAACTCACGGATTCGCGCGAAGGCGCTGCCGTTGGCTTTGAGCTGTGGTGCCAACATCGATCAATGCCCCTTGCCACCAATGCGAAGCCGAGGATCAACCACGAAATACAGCAAATCCACAATCAAATTGATCGTCACAAAAATCAGCGCAACGATACAGAGGTAAGCGGCCATCACAGGAATGTCGGCAAACGTCACAGCCTGAATGAACAGCAAGCCCATGCCCGGCCATTGAAACACTGTCTCGGTGATGATGGCAAAAGCAATCAAGCCACCGAGCTGCAAACCAGTGATCGTCATCACGGGCACGAGGGTGTTTTTAAGTGCATGGCCGAAATGAATCATGCGATTGGACAAGCCACGAGCGCGCGCAAACTTGATGTAATCCGTGCGCAACACTTCCAGCATTTCAGCGCGCACGAGCCGCATGATCAACGTGAGCTGGAAGACGGCCAGCGTCACAGCTGGAAGCACAATGTGATGCCAGCCCTTCGCGGTAAGCAAGCCACTGCTCCACCAGCCGATTTGCACCACATCACCCCGACCAAAGCTGGGAAACCAGCCCAGCCACACGGCAAAAATCAAAATCAGTGCGATACCGATCAAGAAGGTGGGCAGCGATACGCCCAGCAAAGAAATCGTCATGAACACTTGGCTGAGAAACGAGCCGCGCCGTAGCGCCGCATACACGCCCATCGGAATGCCCACCAGCAGAGCAATCACGGCAGCCACCAAAGCCAGCTCGAAGGTCGCAGGGAAACGCTCACCCAGCAGACGAGAAACTTTTGCACCTTGACGCAGACTCAGCCCAAATTCACCCTGCACCGCATTACCCAAAAAGCTCACAAACTGCACGATAAACGACTTATCCAGCCCCAAATCGGCGCGCAATTCCCGAATCTGCTCCGGTGTGGCATCCTGCCCGAGCAGGAAGACGACCGGGTCGCCAACATACTGAAACAGCATGAAGGCAATGAAGGCCACGGTGATCATGACGATCACGGCTTGGATGAGGCGCTGGAGAATAAATGCAAACATTGATGTGCTTAGAGTGTCGCGAGGAGCCTCTGAACAAGTCACTTGGGATGGAGCAGGCTTGTATTCGGGATGGGATGCAAGGCGAAAAACGTAGCTTTAGCGGTGCTAAAGCGAGGCTTTTCAACGCCGCAGACCGCCCGAAGACTGGCCTGATCCGCCCAAAGTGACTTGTTCAGAGACTCCTTCATGCTAACAGAGCAAAAATCGCGCCGACACGGGGTTTACAGCAGTTTGTCTTGTATACGACTTATAAGCACCGCCATATGTGGGGCATTCGTTAAACGTTTCTCACGCCCGATTCCACATGCCCCGCAGGCACATGATCGGCGGCGGATTGCACATGGCCGGTTTGATCGTCGAAGAAGAAATCGGGCTCGAATTCGCGCAGGAATTCGCCTTTTTCCAAGCCGCCAAGGAACATGGCTTCATCGACGGTGATGTTCCACGCCATAAGGGTGCGAATGGCGCGCTCATGCGCTGGGGCGCTGCGTGCGGTGACCAAAGCAGTGCGGATGCGGATGTTGGCCGTGCCTTCGCTTTGCAGGCGATGCAGGGCTTCGAGCAGGGGCTTGAACGGGCCTGGCGGCAGCGGCTGCTCGGCTTTTTTGACCTCGTTTTTGATGAATTTATCGAGGCCACCTTTGGCGTAGACACGCTCGGCTTCGTCGCTGAAAAGCACCGCATCGCCGTCGAATGCGATGCGCACTTCATGCGGATGCAAATCGCTGGCTTTCACCGAGCGCGTAGCGACCGTGGCAGCGGGAAAGCCATTGGAGAGCGCTGAGCGCACGTCTTCACTTTTCGCCGACAAAAACAAATTCGCTTTGAGTGGCCGAAGATAGCGCCAAGGCGGCTCGCCACGTGTGAAGGTGCAGCGCACAATCGGTAGCTTGTAATGCTCCGCGCTTTTCATCACGCGAAGACCACTGACCGGATCGTTGCGCGAGAGGATGACGACTTCCACGCGCTGCGCGCCTTCGCTGTTGAATGCGAGCAGCTTCTTCACCAAAGAAAACGCCACGCCGGGCTGGGCGGGCTGATCGATGCGCGCCATCTGCATGGCCATATAAGCCTTGTCGTTGGACTGCTCGAAAACAGAGTTTTCTTCTTCTAAATCAAATAAAGCGCGCGAAGAAATCGCGACGACGAGTTTGCCTTGAAGTGAAGCAGCCATTTATCTCACCAATTGGTTGAGCTGAATGATCGGCATCAGCACGGCAAGGACGATCAGCAGCACGATCACACCCATGGCCACGATCAGCAATGGCTCCAAAATCGTAGCCAACGCAATCGCTCTGCGCTGCACTTCGCCGGAGAGCTGCTTGGCGGCGCGCTGGAGCATCTCGGGCAGCTTGCCGGTTTGCTCGCCGAGGCGGGCAAACATGGCAATCAAGCCAGGAAAGTTTTTCTTCTGCGACATCGCACTGGCTAGCGGCGCGCCTTCACGCACGAGGGTAAGCGCATCCATGGCATCTGCACGCATGGCTCGGTTGTGCAGCGTCTCAGCGGCGGCTTGCAGCGCTTTCAAGATGGGCACACCAGCGCCGGCAAGCATGCCAAGCGTGGAGGCAAAGCGCGCGGCATTGAAGCCTTTGGCAAGCCTACCCACTATCGGCATGCGCAGCCACGCAGCATCCATTTTGAGGCGAAAAGCCTCAATCGAGCGCATATAAACTGCGCAAACAGCTATCAAAATAAGAGCGCCTAGCATCCACAAACCGTAGCTTCGCACAAAGCCTGAAATCGCCAGCATGATGCTGGTGAGCAGCGGCAAGGCGCGCTTGCTGCCAGCAAATACGCCAGCAACTTGTGGCACCACATACGTCACCAAAAAGATCACGATGATGATGGCAACGAGCGTGACGATCGCGGGATAGAGCGACGCGCCAAGCAGCTTGGCCTTCAAGGCTTGGCCTTCTTCCAGATCATCAGCCAGCTTCTCCAGTACGGTATCGAGGTGGCCAGAAGCCTCACCAGCGCTGACGACTGCACGATAAATTTCACTGAACTCGCGCGGATGTTGACTCAACGCTTTGGCAAAGCTCGATCCCGCATTCACCTCAGCGCGAAGAGCGGCCACGATATTGCGCTGCCTATCGTCTTCAGCTTCTTCGGCCAGAGCCGTGAGCGCTCGCTCCAGCGGCAAACCGGCAGCGATGAGACCAGAGAGCTGGCGCGTCCACACGGCAAGAAGCGTGCTGGAGAAAACTCGCCCGCCCCAGAGATTGATTTGCTTCCAGTCTTTGCCCTCACCTATGCCTTGCCCCATCACGGCATCCACCGTCATCGGAATCAGCGCTTGGGTGCGCAGCATCGCCCGCGCTGATTTCACGGTATCGGCTTCAATCACGCCTTTGCGCGATATGCCTTGCGCATCAAGCGCTTCGAACTGATAGGCGGGCATGCTTGGCGACTCAATCGCGCGTGACGCGAACGATTTCTTCCAGGCTCGTGATGCGCTCGCGCACCAAGCGCTCGCCGTCATCGCGCATCAGCTGCATGCCTCCTGAGAGTGCTGAGCTGCGCACATCGGCCTCTGCAGCCTTGTTGTGCACCAAGGCACGCATTTTGTCATCCACTTGAAGCAATTCAAAAATACCCGTGCGACCTTGGTAACCCGTGTGACCACAGACATCGCAGCCTTTACCCTTGCAATGCGAGCAGTAACGGCGCACGAGACGCTGAGCGAGCACGCCGAGGAGTGATGAGCTGAGCAGGAAAGGCTCTACACCCATATCTGTCAAGCGCGTGACGGCGCTGCTGGCATCGTTGGTGTGCAGCGTG
Organism: Comamonadaceae bacterium; assembly: GCA_013297925.1. Lineage (GTDB taxonomy): Bacteria > Pseudomonadota > Gammaproteobacteria > Burkholderiales > Burkholderiaceae_C > JANMDU01. The sequence continues at coordinate 3,325 of JAAFJC010000043.1, read as the reverse complement.
GCGAGTACCAAATGGCCTGTGAGCGAAGCTTGAATGGCGATTTGTGCGGTTTCGAAATCACGAATTTCACCGATCATGATCACATCTGGGTCTTGACGCAGGATAGCGCGCAGGGCTTTGGCGAATGTGAGATCGATTTTCGCGTTGACCTGTGTTTGCCCTACTCCTCCCAATTCATACTCAATCGGGTCTTCCACGGTCATGATGTTGGTGCTGGCGGCATCTAGCTTGGAGAGCGCTGCATAAAGCGTCGTCGTCTTACCCGAGCCTGTGGGGCCAGTCACAAGAATAATGCCGTGAGGCTGAGTGATCAAATGCTCAAACCGCTCAAGCACACCACCTTGCATGCCAACCGCTTCTAGCGTGAGCTTGCCAGCGGATTTATCCAGCAAGCGCAGCACAGCGCGCTCGCCATGCGCAGATGGCAAAGTAGAGACACGCACATCCATCGCGCGCGTGCCGATGCGCAGTGAGATGCGACCATCTTGTGGCAAGCGTTTCTCCGCAATATCGAGCTCAGCCATGATTTTCAGACGCGAGATCAGCGCGGCATGCAAAGCGCGATTGGGTTGCACCACTTCTCGCAGCGTGCCGTCCACCCGGAAGCGCACGCTTGATGTGCGCTCATAAGGCTCAATATGAATATCGCTCGCTCCATCGCGTGCAGCTTGCGTGAGCAAAGCGTTGAGCATGCGGATGATGGGCGCATCGTCTTGGTTTTCCAGCAAATCCTCAATGGCGGGCAGCTCCTGCATGATGCGCGAGAGATCAGCATCGCCCTGCACCTCGCTCACCACGGCGGCGGCATTGGATTCACCTTGCGCATAGGCCGTGCTGATACGCTGGATCAATGCTTCTGACGCTATTTTTTGTATAGCGCTTTGCGCAGCATTTTCGCCCGCCAGAGGGTGTTTACGCATAATTTCTGCAATCGCAGAGCGTGGCGTCGCATCCGAGAGCCAAAGCGTGAGGCCCGCGCCATCGTCTTCGAGCAAGGCTTGGTTGCTGCGGGCAAAGGTGTACGGTAGAGGATAGCGTGCCATATTGAACTTCAGGCTTGGAGTTATGGCTTTGCTTTGATCGAAGGGATCACCAAGGGCAGCGGCAATTTGCTGGGTGTACCCGAGGGCTGTTGAGGCGGCAGCACCGGCGCTTCGTTGATACTCAGCACACTGCTGGGCGTGGGCTGCGTGTCTTTTTGCCCTGCGCGCATCAGCTCATAGCGATCCAGCGAGAGGGATTCTGTGCTGGATGAATCGCGCACGATCACAGGGCGCAAAAAGAGCATGAGCTGGCGCTTTTCCCGGGTGCGGCTCTCGCTCTTGAATAAATTGCCGAGCAACGGTATGTCGCCCAAGCCAGGTACTTTTTGTGCGCCGTTGATAAAGCTGTCTTCCGCCAAACCGCCAAGAACCAAGATCGCGCCATTGTCCACCACGATATTGGTTTCGATCGATTGCTTGGTGGTGGTGGGACCATTGGCGTTACTTGTCGTATCACCTTCGATGCCTGAGTTTTCCTGGAAGACCGTCAAGCGCACTTGCCCATCTTCACTGATTTGCGGCTTCACGCGCAGCGTTAGGCCCACGTCTTTACGCTCAATCGTTTGGAAGGGATTGGTCGCACCGCCGCCACTTGCACCCGTGTTGGTGAATTGCCCCGTGACAAAGGGCACATTGCGGCCCACGATGATTTTGGCTTCTTCGTTATCCAGCGTGAGCAAATTCGGCGCCGACAGGATATTGCCTTCGTTGTTGTCTTCTAAAAACTTGGCCAATGCACCCAAGACGTAAACGCCATTGGTCTGTTTCGCTATCAAGAGATTGAGTCCTTTGCTCACACCTGCTGTCGCTAAATCTTTCGCAGATTGCGCGGTAGACAGGGCAAGAATATTACCCGCTCCGCCAAAATTCGTGCCGATACCACCCACCGCAGAATTCCCAGCTTTGCCTAAACCCGATTGCCACTGAATCCCAAATTCAGCTGCACGCTTGCTGCTCACTTGCGCAATCAAGACCTCCACCAGCACTTGGGCGCGACGCTGATCAAGCTTGTCAATCACGGCGCGCATTTGCCGGTATTGCGGCTCAGGCGCTGTGATGATGAGCGCATTTGTTGCAGGATCAGCCTGAATTTGGCCGCCCGTGCTCGGTTGAGCTGAAGCTGCTACAGGCGCTGCGCCACCTGCCGCAGGCGCTCCAGCTGCTCGCGCTTGCATGGCGGCGCCGCCGCCGCTAGCTTCTGCGCTGATGGCTGCACGCAAGGTGGTGGCTATCTTCACTGCATCTGCGTTTTTCAAATACACCACATAAATATTGCCCGCGTCCCCATTGGCAGTACGCACAGGCGCCTGATCCAGTCTATCGATCAAGGATTTGATGAGGTTGATGCGCGCGGGATTGGCAGCGCGTACGATCACCGCATTCGAGCGAGGCTCAGCCAAGATACTGGTTTTAAAGGAGGTATCTGCTTGCCCACCCGCAGCTGGCGCTGCCCCACTGCCACCCGACTCGCTCAGGCGAACCAATAAGGGCACAAGATCAGAAGCCACCGCATGCTTGAGCGGAATAATCTCCAAGTCTGTGGCGGTGCTCACATCCAAGGCAGCAATGATCTTGGCCATGCGCTGCAAGTTATCGGCGTAATCGGTGATGATGAGTGAGTTGTTGCCGGGGTTGACGTTGATCGTGTTGTTGGGGCTGATCAAGGGGCGCAGCACGGCCACCAAGTTATTCGCATTTTCGTGATTCAAACGGAAAATTTGCGTGAGGATTTGGTTGCCGCCTGCTCGCACTTCGCCAGCATTGACCGCACCGCCCTGAAGCTTGGCATCTGCCTCGGGCACCAATTTGTAGATCCCAGCGGACTCCACCACTGCAAAACCTTGCAAGCGCAGCGAGGAAAGGAATTGCCTGTAAGCCAAGCCAATGTGCACCGGAGACTCTGTGACCAAATTCATCTGGCCTTTGACGCGCGGATCCACAATGAAGCTTCGGTTCATGATGACGCCAAAGGTTCTGGCCACTTCGGCGATTTCGGCATTCACGAAATCTAACTTCACGCCTTCTGAGCTGCGGGTTGCGCCAGCAGCGGCTTGTGTGGGCGTCTGTGCCTGTGCAGGAGGCAATAGATTTGCAAATAGAAAAGCGCCGGTAGCCGCCATCAATACTGCGCGACATGCTACTGAAACAGGAGCAATGCGAAAATGAGAATGGGATGGATGGTTCATAAATCAACCTAGCGAAATCAGGGATTTGGCGCCTTGGCGGCGGCCGATGATATTGAGTACGTTCGACAGCGCATCTTGCTGCTCGGGGCTGGCCGC
>JAAFJC010000042.1 GCA_013297925.1 Comamonadaceae bacterium | reverse complement strand
TCCTGCCAGCCGCACCATTTTTTTAGATTAGTTTTCGGCTTGTAGCGCAGCCTGGTAGCGCACTTGCATGGGGTGCAAGGGGTCGCGAGTTCGAATCCCGCCAAGCCGACCAAACCATAGACCGCCATCATCCGCATATTCCGATGATGGCGGGTCTTATTTGGGAAGGTACTTCTTGCTCTCAGTAAGAGTCCGTGGGGGTTCTCCATAGTTTGCATAATTCTTATGCAACTCTTGAGGAGTATTGCACCGAGTACGTCGCTCTGAGAGAATATCTCCAGAAAGTAGATGTCTAGCCGAAGTGCGCAGTTACCACCCAAGTTCTGCTCCTATCGCTGCCATGACTGACAGACGCAGCTTTCAAAAGGCAAAGCTCTTTATAGGTTCTCATGCACTCAACAATAGGTTGAAGGTCAATCTCATTTTGAGGCGCAAGCACAGATTCCGAGGTGTAGGTGAGACGTAAGCGCGCGCTCTGATCCGCGTCGTTCATTACCTCCAAAACTAAAAGCACATTGCTAGCAGTACCTGCTCGCGTGCTTGTAATCAGCCGGGCAAGCAATTCTCGCAAGTTGAAGGGAAGGCATATGTTCATCACTTCGCTTGTGCAACTGACGCTTAAGTGCAACGAAAAGCCGCATAGCTGAGAATATAGTGCCAAATATGACTTTGTTAGCTGCAGTTGGGCGCTCATAATCAAATTGTCTGTTTTTGCATACGGTAGTAGATCGTGCAGATGATCTGATATTGCGAACAAAATGTCATTTTCTGGCATACCGTGTTTAGCGTGCAGTGCGGCTATTGTGTTCAGTGCATTCAATACTAGGTGGGTGTCTGTCGTAGCTTTTGGAAGCATGTATGTGAGGCCTTTCAAAGAGTACAAGCAAAAATAAATGAACCTTTATCACCTGCTCGCAAATTCTGCGCAACGCCCTAAAACTCACAAGGCGTCCCAAGACGACGTTGAAAAACTTTTGCGTGGGTTCGCTGCATTTCGCTCCGCCAGTTGGTTTAACCGATTTATAGCTTTGGTTGGCATCTTACTAGCTTATCAAAACAATTTAATCCAAGAGATTGGGTACTGGGGAGCTGCTTATGCACTTTATCTATGCACAACAATTGTTTGCGATAGAGTTATTCGGCGACGAACGCAAGAGGAAATACAGCAGAACATTTACGTATGGCAGAACTGTTTCGTAGCCGAGTTATGCGGACGCGCACTCATGATGAGTTCATACGCGTTTATTTTCCTGCCCAAATTTTCAGCACCTGAAGCAGCAGTTATCAGCTTTGCAGTCATATTCGTAGCCTTTGCAACCAGCCATATTGAAGCGATGTGGAGCTACACCGTTGGCATTCGAGGGCTACGCTTATTCCTGATCTTACTCATTGTGCCGACTACGCTTGCTTGGATGATCAGTCCGTTAACTGGTCATTTCCTCTTCAGTCTGGTGACACTATTTGTTTTATGGGTCTGCGAGCTGCTGGGGCGAGCCAACATCGAAAAGGCCGAATACCGCGAACGCGTTGAGCACCAGCTTGCAGGTGCTGCCGCGCAACTTGAAATTGCCAATACAGCGAAAACTAGACTTCTGGTTGAGGCTAGTCACGATTTGCGCCAACCTGTGCATGCTCTAGAAATGCTGGTTAGCCTTTTACGTACTGAAACGCAGAAGACCCCATTCGCCCAGCGCGTGAGCAATATTCAAAGTAGCGTCAACACCTTGTCTGATATGTTGACTGATTTGCTCGACATGTCTCGTCTTGACGACGGAAAATATTCACCCAAGCTGGAACCCACACAGCTTTTTCCGTTGATGCTGGATATTGAAAGCTCTTACGTCGGACTTGCACAGCGGAAGGGTCTTGCGCTTGTCGTCAAACCCAGTAATGTTTGGATTCAAACTGACCCTGTCATGCTTCAGCGAGTACTCAACAACATTTTGGTTAACGCCATCAAATATACCCAAAAAGGAAGAATCACCGTATCGTGTTCAGCACATGAAAAAATGCTATGGATTCACGTGCGCGATACGGGGATCGGTATGGAAAAAGAAAAAATTGATCAGATTTTTTCTGACTACACAAGACTCGATGAGGCTCGCAGTGAGCACGGCTATGGCATTGGCTTGGCCGTGGTCAAGCGAATGATCGATGTATTGGGTTGCACCATTCGAGTGGTGTCGGATCACGGGAAAGGCAGTGTTTTTTCGCTAGGCTGTCCGTATGCGGCACAAACATTTGAGGAAACTAAGCCCAACTCAACTCAACTTAATACAGATGTATCTTTAGCTGGCACTGCTATTTGTCTTATTGAAAATGATCCACTCATACGATTAACGACCGAAGAGATGTTGATCACGATGGGCATCGCTGTCGTGTCGGGTGCAAGTGCACAAGAAGTGCTTTCGTCTGCCTTGAAGCGTGAAATATCGCCAGACCTCGTTTTAGCTGATATGCACCTTGATGAAGGAGTCAATGGCCTGCAGGCGATTGAACAACTACGTGATTCTTTTGGGCTTTCAGAACTACCCGCCATATTGATCACTGGCGATTTAGACCGCGGTTTACAAGCTCTTGCTGCACAGATGAGAGTTGATGTTGTTTATAAACCGGTCAGATCGGTAACACTGAGAGATATGATTACGCACCATGTCCGCTGACTTGACCCCAAAGCCTACAAATACGCCTGCAATACAAACGTCATGAACAGTTCAAATGTTAGGGTCTTGGTTGCTGATGACGATGTTCAACAGTTGGAATATCTGTGCTCACTTGTCGCGCGCTTACGCCCAGATTGGAGCATCGTCGCTCGTTGCACCACTCCCCAGGAAGTTAGTTCTCAACTGACCGCTCTAAGGCCTTCGTTCGCGCTTCTTGATGTACAGTTTTCTGGCTCAACCTCACTGGAGTTGGTCAGGAATCTACGAAGCGAGCTGCCAGTTATCTTTGTAACAGGAGAGGCCTCCTTCGCAGCTGATGCCTTTACCTGCAACGCCGTGGACTTTGTTGTCAAACCCATTCGCTCAGCTCGACTTGAGCAGGCGCTCGGAAAAATCGAAGCGCAGCTGAGTAAATTGAGTAACCAAGAACAAGAAGCAGCCGCCGTACGACCCGTAAGCTCCATACGTATTCTGCGTGGTCAGAGTCTCATTTGGACCATGCTTTCTGATGTGTACTATTTTTCTGCGGAATCCAAGTACACCCGGGTCGTCCTCAAAGACCAAGAAGGCCTTTTACGCTTAGGCATTGGCAAAGTTGAAAAGTATCTTGATCCGCAACAATTTTGGCGTATCCATCGCGGCATCGTTTTAAACGTACGCCATATGGCCAGCGCTCAGCGGGACGAATTAGGCCGTATGACGATCACCCTTATGGGCCGTAAGGAAACGCTTTTTGTCGCACGGCCGTATGAGTATCTGTTTCGCGACGGATTTTTGTAGAGAAACTTACAATGGATTGAGCAATAGCACCACTTTGGGATTTGCGCCTAATCCTAGCCACGGCGTGGGAGTCTCTAACACCTCAATTGTAGAAATCTTTTTTCCACCGGGCACATTTACGCCCCAAAGTTTGAAACTATCGGGAGAAAGTGGATCGAGCGCATTCGCTGTGGGCTTGGGATCAGCTGCACCCCATTGCCTAAACCCGCCTACCAGCACGCTATGCACGATGCTGCCATCGGTATACGTCACGCGCAATGTGTAGTCGCATCCCGTGCCTCTGCAATACCACTTTGCAATGCCGTTCGCTGGATTGATTGCTGCGCGGTCTGCTGCCACCGTTGGGTCAAAGGTGCGCAAGAGATTACCTGAGTAAGAAATGGGAGGGTAGATTTGAGAGACATCTGCTGTATCTGCACGGCTGTAGGTGACGATCACCGTATAGACCGGCACAGATTGCTGAATCGGCATTCCTCTGTTGGCCTCTTGTAAATCTGCGTCGGTTGTGGTCTTTGGCCACTCCACTCGACGGTTCAGAATGCTGTTCCAACGACTGTAGCCGGTCGATGAATTCGTATCTGCCAGAACGCGGCCACCAGCATAGACATACTTGTTCGCATCTTTGGGGTCAACCGTAGTACTGCCCTCAAGGCTACCTTGAATGCGCCCGGCGTTGAAATCAGAAAAAATCGTGAACCGCCGACCTGGCTCCTGATCGCCGTTGGCTGCAGCCATTGGATCTTGCTTGATGCACCCGTTGATCGGATCCATCACGCGGCCAAACCTAGCAGCAGTACTGCAACCCGCGGTATTTTGCAAGCTCTTGGGTAAGTAAATGGGCCTAAAGACTCTGCTCGCAGTGTCATAGCCCCAGCGCGATCCCTGCAGAGAACCACTGGGATAGGGGTACACACCTGTGGCCGACTCATCACCTGCATGAGACATACCGAAAGAATGACCAGTTTCGTGTATGAACAAACCACCAAAGCCCCAATCTCCGGTGGCTGCGAGGTCGCCGATGGTGGCTAGCCCTGGAGGATTACTGTATTTACTATTCGCTTCTGTGGTTAGCATCGGTGCGTAGTAAAGGTTGTTGACCGTGCTTTGACCGTTTGCGGAGCGCAGGGCCGAGACCACCGCCAGCATACTGGAGTTCACATCCCATAGGCCTTTACGATCCCATAAGTTTTGTATGCGATACGCAGGATTGCCGTCGCGAGGTCGAACCACCATGTACGGCCAAGTAATACTGCCTGCAGAATGACTAGCCACGGTTACCGTTGCTACAGGCCATTGCGCTTGAATCTGTTCTAGGGCATCAGGCGGAACGGCTGTGGCAGTGGCTATTGCAACAGTGGTCGTTTCGGAAGCACCAAATAAATAAAACGGCAACAGTGTGACATCCACACGACCATCTAGCCCGACAACAGGTGATGTCAGCGGTGTTGCAGAATAGTTGTCGGCAATCAACTGCAGAGCCATGCCGGGTTTCACCACGCTTGCATCAAGTGTGGTGCTGTGCAGAAGGTTGCTATACCTTACGCCATTACCTTCAGTGGGTGGCAATTTGTTTGGAGGATCGAGCAAATAAGACTTCACCAGTGCGCCATTACGCAAAACCTCTACGCGTGGCCTTATAGGTACAGGGTTGGCTGCCGTTAAGTTCACCATAAACAACGCGTCTCGTCCACCTACCAAATGCAGGTTGGTTACAACTGCCGGTTTAGAGGGATCAGAGTCGGGCTGAGACCAGACCAGTGAGCCCGAAGCTGGTAGCACATGAGTTTGGCCATACTCCACAGCTGAGAACGGCATGACTGCTGGCGGCTTCGTACCAGCCGTAGTGCTTGAGCTGCTGTTTGCGTTTTTGGGGCTAGTGCTGCCTACACCATCGCTGCTGCCACCGCATGCGGCCAAAATCACGGTGATCGATACGGCAAACCAACGCTTAAGCTGAACAAATCTAAGTAAATGGGAGTTCATAAAATCCTGTTGTTTTTGGGTTTAAAAATACAAGCGAAGTTAGCTTCGATCAGCGCGACACAAGCACAGGCGGGTTGGCTGGCATGCCCTTCCAAGCCATGGGCGTATCCAAGAGCTCAATTTTCTGGATCGCCTTGCCCCCCGGTACATTGATTGCCCACGTTTTGAAGCTGTCCGATTTGCTAGGATCGGTTGCATTGGGGTTGCTGATCGGATCCATGGGTCTGTAGCCTTCGCGAAACCCGCCCTGCAACAGCACATGGCTGGTGCTGTTATCGGCATAAGTTACTCGGACCGTATAGTCGCAACCGCCCCAAACACAGAACCAAGGCAGCGCCCCGGTATTGGGGACAATCGACGCGCGCTGTGCGGCATCCGTTGGATCAATGTAGCTGAGCAAATTGCCTTGATAAGAAATAGGCGGGTAGACCTGTGAAACGTTTGCTGTTCCGGCACCGCTGTAAGTCACAACGATGGCGTGCACCGGCACCTTACGCTGAGTAGGTAGACTAGCGTTCAGGCCATAAGCTCCTTTGTTCTCCGTGGTCGGCGTGTAAGTATCACGAGAACTTGTCAGGCTGTTCCAACGGCTGTATCCAGTAGGAGATTTTGCATCGACAAAAATTTTGCCTCCAGAGTAGATCGGTTTATTGGCTGCGTCTAGCGTCGTCACTCCCTCAAAGTATCGTTGAATCCGCGCAGCGTTGTAGTCCGAAAACATGGTGTAGTAGTCACCAGCTGCTTGGTCACCTGCGCCGCTTTGCATAGGATCTTGTTTAATACAGCGGCCACTGCTATCGCGCTGGCGGCCACGCGGGAAGTCGCCTGTGCGGCAGCCTGCTGTATTTTGTAGATCATCCCGCAAATAGGTTGGACGCAGAATTTTGCGCACACTGTCGTAGCCCCAGCTTGACCCGAGTAAACTACCGCCAACATAGGGGTAAGTGCCGCTGCTGTAGTCACTGTCGGCATGCGGCATGCCAAACGCGTGCCCCTGCTCATGGATGAATATGCCTTGGTACAAATGATCGCCAGTGCCAATGTTTCCGCCACCTAAACCACCCCCGGGCCAAGCAAATTTCCCAGCCGCATCAAGCATGAGCAGTGGCGCATAGTATTGATTATTCGTCGGCGCATCACCGTTTGCTGAACGAATACCACCCATAGCGTTGAGTACCGCAGACATGCCATCAAAACCATCAAGTTGCTGCGAAGAGTTTGCGAGTCTATAGGCGGCATTTCCATTTCGAGGTGCCACAACAATGTAAGGCCAGTCGACGCGTTTGGCAGGATGATTTATAAAGTTCAATTTTGCGATGGGCCACTGCGCGTAGGTTTGGTCTAATACACTGGACGTCGGAGTGCTGGTAACTGACAGCGGATAGGAGTTGGCATCTGTCGCTCCAAAAAGATAGAAAGGCAACACGAACAGATCCATCGTGCTATCGAGTCCAACTTTAGGCTTGCTTGGCGGGCTAACCACATAGTTGTCCGCCGAAAACTGCACCGCAATTCCGGGCTGCACCACAGATGCGGGCAAAGTCACGCTATGCTGCACGTTGCTGTATGCCGGGCCATTCGATTCAGTCACGGGTAACTGTGATGGGCTATTCAGCATGTAAATACCAAGGGAGGTCGTACCGAGCATGACCTCGACTTTGGGGTTCACGGGCGCCGGATTCGAGCCGCTGAGAGCCACCATTAGCAGTGTGTCGCGGCCAGCGGTGAGATGAAGCTGCGCCGTTGTAGGTACAGTACCGAGTATGTTGCTTGTAATCGACCAGTCTAATTTTCCAGTCTCCGGGACAACATGGGTTTGTGCGTACTCCAAACGCGTATAGCTCAACGCAGGTAGCACGTCGAGACCAGTTGAGTTGCTGGAACTGCCTGACGCCGAGTTTTGTCCGGTGCTTGCAGTACTGTTGCTCGTGTTACTACCACCACCACAAGCACTCAGGGTTAAAACGATGAGCGCTGTAGTGTGTTGCTTGAGAATCCAGCTTTTTTTACTGAATTTATTCATAATTCATTCCTTTGGGTTGATGAAAGCCAGCCGAATACACTTGAGCTCAAACTTGATTCGAACTGACACCATCTCTGTGTTCGACGTTTGTCCGGAAACATGCTTGAAATTTCTTCGAGTCTGTGCCGTGCTTTTTCTTCGCCCATCTCAAATGCCAAAATTTGCATGAGCTTGATGCGTGCGTGCCACAGCGTTTCTGTATTGGTCGCATACATCACAAGAAAATGAAGGCGATAGTTGCAAGGGGACCCGTTTCGAGGCAACACATTCAACATCGCTTGCTTGATTGCATCCAGCGGTATGGTCTTGTCAGGTTGCCGATGCAAGCCCGACACCAATTGGCTTACCTTTTGTTTGAAGCTCACTAAATATGACATGTATCAAAGATAAATCGGACTGGTAAGCCCTAGGAACTATTCCTTCAGCAGTTGAATTAGTGGAACGAACCCCCTATTTTTCGGAGCGAACAGCATCAAGCTCGTTCTTTGGAGCGTCTGTGTTCTCATTTTTTGGTTTGTGAGATTTGACTAATTTTTTTCACGTAGCACTATGTGGCACATTCAAGCTGTTGAACAGGTCGCTCTCATGTGAAGATTATTGGGGCACTACTGATGCTTGGCAAATACTTTGGGTGTGTCTACTTTAGGAGCAGCTCAACAACAAAAAAATGCAATGCCGTTTAGAATCTAAATGTTTGTCGCAAATTTATCCCCCTACGCTGTTTCAAACTTTTTGACAAACCTGCGTTTGTCGATACAGACTCAAAAGTTTTACAGTTTCGTCTTTTGTTTTTGCAGCCGTGCAGGCTTGCCATCACCATGACAACAACATCTGCCTCTATTCGCGTTACAGAAATCAAACTTCCACTAGAGCACAGCCCTGAAGCGCTTCGCAAAGCTATTTGCCAGCGATTGAACATCAAAGATGAAGAGCTGATTGAGCTACATATCTTCCGCCGCGGCTACGATGCGCGCAAGAAGAGTGATATTCATTTCATCTACACGCTGGATGTGCGTATGAGCGATAACGCCGCTGTGCTGGATCGTGCCAAGAAGCATGCGAGAACTGCGGCGCATGTCAACATCACGCCGGATACCGAATACAAGCCAGTGGCGCATGCGCCGCAGCGGGAGTTCAAGCGCCCGATTGTGGTGGGCACGGGGCCTTGCGGTTTGTTTGCAGCGCTCAATCTCGCGCAAATGGGCTTCAAGCCTTTGATTTTGGAGCGCGGCAAGATCGTGCGTGAGCGCACGAAAGACACTTGGGGCTTCTGGCGCAAGCGAGATTTGAAGACGGATAGCAATGTGCAATTCGGCGAAGGTGGCGCGGGTACGTTTTCTGACGGCAAGCTGTGGAGCCAAGTGAAAGACCCGCTGTTTCATGGTCGCAAGGTGATGCAAGAGATGGTGCGCGGGGGCGCGCCGGATGAAATCATGTATGTGAGCAAGCCGCATGTGGGGACGTTTCGGTTGGTGAAAGTCGTTGAGTTTTTGCGGGAAGAGATCGTGCGGCTGGGCGGGGAGTTTCGGTTTTCTACGCAGCTTGTGGATTTGAAGATTGAAGATGGTTTGATTCGCGGCATCACCACTGAGCATCCAGAGCGCGGCATAGAGCAAATCGATGCCGAACATGTGATTTTGGCGCTCGGCCACAGTGCGCGCGACACCTTTGAAATGCTCGTGGAGCGCGGTGTGTACGCCGAAGCCAAGCCGTTTAGCGTGGGCTTTCGCATTGAGCATCCGCAGAGCTTGATTGATCGGGCGCGCTTTGGGCCGAATGCCGGCAATGAGCTGCTGGGCGCGGCAGATTACAAGCTGGTGCATCACGCCAGCAATGGCCGCAGTGTGTATAGCTTTTGCATGTGCCCCGGCGGCACGGTGGTGGCTGCGACCAGCGAAGAAAAGCGGGTGGTGACCAATGGCATGAGCCAGTATTCGCGCAACGAGCGCAATGCGAATGCGGGCATCGTGGTGGGCATTGAGCCGCGAGATTTTGATTTTGATGCGAGCGGCAAACCGTTGGTAGGCGAGAAAGACAGAGGCCATGTGCTTGCTGGCATGCGTTTTCAACGCGCTTTAGAAAGTGGCGCTTATCTACTCGGCGGTGAGAGCTACAACGCGCCCGGCCAGCGCGTGGGCGATTTCCTGCGCAACATCGCTAGCAATGAGCTGGGTGATGTGATCCCCAGCTACAAGCCGGGCGTGCATCTCACGAATTTGGGCAACGAAAAAGCGCCCGCCCTGCCGATGTATGCGATTGAGGCGATTCGCGAATCCATCCCGGCGTTTGCCAAGCAGATTGCAGACTTTGATTTGTATGACGCGATGCTCACGGGTGTGGAGACGCGCACCTCAGCACCGATCCGCATCAAGCGCCACGAGCCGCGCTTAGAAGGTGGCCGCCGGCCAGATGGCAGCAAGCACGATGAGCATCCGCTGCGCTACCAATCGATCAACACACGCGGCTTGTATCCCGCTGGCGAAGGCGCTGGCTACGCGGGTGGCATTATGAGCGCGGCGATTGATGGGTTGAAGGTGGCGGAAGCTGTGGCTTTGAATACTTGCAAGCCGCTGGCCTAAAGCGAATAGTCAACTACCAATACATCGTCCAAGTACGGTTTTAAGTTGCTCACAAAGGCTTGGTGTTGCTCGTGGGGCAGATATGCATCGCGCGCTGCACCATCCACAAAGCTCATCACAAAGGCATGGGTCAATCCGCGATTGAGCCCTTCTGGGCTCTCATTCACACCCGCTTCAAAAGCGGTGATACCTTTGATTTTGAATTGAAGCTCGGCGAAAGCCTTTGACAATTCCGCAATCTTGCCTTCACTGGCCTCGCCGTTGAACTTGACGAGGACGATATGTTTGATAGCCATAGGGCTCAGCGTTTTCTGGGCGGCAGACCGGTGTGCTGCGTCAAGATGGTTCCTGCTTTTGGCGTAGACGTAGAGCTGGAAGTACGTCCTTTGGTTTTCTGCCCTGGAGTGAACGAATTTTTCTTTCTGGCGCTCACGTAAGCGCCATCCGTCACTGGCTGAAAAATCGGGATCAGGTGATGCTTGCCATTGCCGATGAGGTCGGCTCTGCCCATCGCTTTCAAAGCTTCGCGTAGCAGTGGCCAGTTGTTGGCGTCGTGGTAGCGGAGGAAGGCTTTGTGGAGGCGGCGGCGCTTGTCGCCTTTGACGATGTCTACGCTTTCTGAATCTCGGCTGATCTTGCGCAGGGGGTTTTTCTGGCTGTGGTACATGGCCGTGGCAGTCGCCATGGGGCTGGGGTAGAAGGTTTGCACTTGATCGGCGCGGAAGCCGTTTTTCTTGAGCCAGACGGCGAGGTTCATCATGTCTTCGTCGCGCGTGCCGGGGTGGGCGGCGATGAAGTAGGGGATGAGGTATTGCTTTTTGCCGGCCTCTGCGCTGTATTTATCAAACATCTGTTTGAATTTATCGTAGCTGCCGATGCCGGGCTTCATCATTTTTGAAAGCGGCCCGCCTTCGGTGTGCTCGGGCGCGATTTTGAGATAGCCGCCGACGTGATGCGTCACCAGCTCTTTCACGTATTCCGGGCTTTGCACGGCGAGGTCGTAGCGCAGGCCGGAGCCGATCAGGATTTTTTTGATGCCTTTGAGATCACGCCCCTTGCGATAGAGCTGGATGAGAGCGCTGTGATCGGTGTTGAGGTTGGAACAAATGCCGGGATAAACGCAGCTCGGTTTACGGCAAGCGGCTTCAATCTCGGGGCTCTTGCAGCCGATGCGGTACATATTGGCCGTGGGCCCGCCGAGATCGCTGACGACGCCTGTGAAGCCGGGAATCGTCTTCATCGTCTCGACTTCTTTGAGAATGCTCTCTTCGCTGCGGCTTTGGATGATGCGACCTTCGTGCTCGGTGATGGAGCAGAAGGTGCAGCCGCCGAAGCAGCCGCGCATGATGTTGACGCTGAAGCGGATCATTTCCCAAGCGGGGATTTTGGTCTCGCCATCGTGTTTACCGGCTGCATCCGCATACGAAGGATGCGGCGAGCGGGCATAGGGCAGGTCAAACACCAAATCCATCTCGGCTGTGGTGAGCGGAATCGGGGGCGGGGTGATCCACACGTCCTGCGCTGTGGTGCCTACGCCGTGCTGCTGCACCAAGGCTCTCGCGTTGCCCGGATTGGTTTCTAAGTGCAGAACGCGGTTGGCATGCGCATAGAGCACGGGATCATCTTTCACGGCCTCGTAGCTCGGCAGGCGAACGACGGTCTTGTCGCGCGGCGTGTGGGCGATGCCGTTTTTGCGTTGCACGGCAGGGTTGGGGACGAATTTTAGGGGCTGAATCTCATTCCCAAGGCCGTTTTTCAAGCCTTTTGGGCTGATTGCCGGCATAGAACCTGCGGGAGCAGCTCCTAAATTGATAGTGCCTGAATTCTCTTCTTGCACGCAGCTGCCACCTTGCTCGCGCGCCAGATCTGCGCTCATCATGTAGGGGTTCACGTGTTGATCCACGCGCCCTGGCTCATCCACGCTCGTGGAATCCACTTCAAACCAGCCTTCCACAGAAGTGCGGCGAACGAAAGCTGTACCGCGCACATCGGTGATGTCTTCAATCTTTTCTTTGCGGCCCAAGCGATGCGCAATCTCCACGATAGCGCGCTCAGCGTTGCCGTAGAGCAGGATATCTGCTTTGCTGTCCAAAAGAATCGAGCGGCGAACTTTGTCTTGCCAATAGTCGTAATGCGCAATGCGGCGCAAGCTGCCTTCAATGCCGCCGAGCACGATGGGCACATCCGGGTAGGCCTCTTGGCAGCGCTGCGAATACACCAGCGAAGAGCGATCCGGCCGCTTGCCGCCCATGCCGCCGGGCGTGTAGGCATCATCTGAGCGGATTTTGCGATCAGCGGTATAGCGGTTGATCATGGAATCCATGTTGCCCGCTGTCACGCCGAAGAAGAGATTGGGTTTGCCTAAGGCTTTGAAAGGCGCAGCGCTTTGCCACTCAGGCTGCGCGATGATGCCCACGCGAAAACCTTGGTTTTCCAACATGCGGCCAATCACGGCCATACCGAAGCTGGGGTGATCGACGTAGGCATCGCCTGTGACCAAGATGATGTCGCAACTGTCCCAGCCGAGCTGCTCCATTTCAGCGCGAGAGGTGGGCAGGAATTTGGCCACGCCAAAGCGCTGCGCCCAATATTTGCGATAGCTTGCCAGAGGCTTGGCATCGCGGGGGAAGAGCGATACGTCGCTAAAGATGGCAGAAGGCTTCACACGGGTGGCAGTCATAGGGCTCTATTGTAAGTTTTTGGCTAGATGCAGAAATTAATAGGTGTTAGCCTCATTAAAAGTACTTTAGATTTTTTCAGGCCGCTAGCTTTACACAAAAAATAGATCGAGACAATGAACAGTATTCCCTCTTTCGGTGCATCCAGTGAACTTCCCAACTATTTGCCTTTGAGCGGTTTGTCAGCGAATCAAGCGCATACTGTTTTGCTGCGCAAAGGAGGCTTGCTTGAACCTGTTCTCACGCGCAATGAAGCTCAGGACATAGGCTTTTACATGCACCTGGAGCATTTCTCAACAGATGCCATGATTTATTTTCAAGCGCAAGACTCAAAAAAGGGCCGCTTGATGTTGATTCTTGCGGGCGAGGCGAGTATTCGCATGCGCGAGAGCAGCACAGCCAGCCAAACGCGATACTCCCCTATTGATCAAAGCGAGCGATGGTTCACGGCCACCGAAGGAGCCACACTGGGCTTGGTGCATGCGTTTGCGGGCTTGTCCAGCCGCTTTGTAGCGCAAGCCACTTCGGAGCTTTTTGTGGCTTCGCTGCCGCGTGAAGCGCTGTGCGTCATGAAAAAGCAAGCGCCCGCGTTGGCCTTGCGCTTCATGGAAATGCTTTCCATGGAACTGGCTCTTGTGGCGCTGGATCACGAGCGCCGATTGGAGGCCATGAACAGTGTTGCGCGCAGCATGCAAGGCCACATTGATGGCGAGTCTTACGAAACGCTGCCTGCACCGTTGATCTAACAGTCAGAGGCGAGGTGCGCAATCGTCCTGCCGCGCCACGGGGATAATGCGGTATGGCTGAATCAACCGAGGCGCAAAACGACCCAAAGCGCCCCCAATCCAAAACCGAACTTTTCCTGACCTTCGCCACCATTGCTTTGCAAGGCTTTGGCGGTGTGCTCACCATCATTCAACGCGAGATGGTGGAAAAGCGCCAATGGCTCACGCCCAAAGAATTCACAGAAGATTGGGCTGTGTCGCAAATCTTGCCCGGCGGCAATGTCGTGAACCTGTGCATTATCTTGGGCAACCGCTATTTCGGCTGGCGCGGCGCGCTCGCTGCGCTCGCTGGTATTTTGCTGCCGCCGCTGTTTATCGTGCTGTTGCTGGCCACGGCTTACAACCAGTATGTGCATTTGCCAGAAGTGGCTGGCGCTGTGCGCGGCATGGGCGCTGCAGCGGCTGGCTTGATTGGTGCCGTATCGCTCAAAATGATTCCGGGTTTGAAGAAAAATGCTATGGGCGCCGGCATATCTGCTGCGCTGATAGCTATCACATTTATAGCGGTTGGTTTGCTGCGTTGGCCTCTGGTGTATGTGGTTTTGGGGCTGGGTATTCCTGCGTTTGCCTATGCGGTGTGGATCATTCGCCAGCAAGCGCAGCGCGAAGGGAGTGCAGCATGACTTGGGACATTTGGCTCGCGCTCTTCACGCATTTCATCTTGCTGTCGCTTTTGGCGGTAGGCGGCGCGATCACCACGGCCTCGGATATGCAGCGCTATGTGGTGGAGAAACAGGGCTGGCTGAGCGATATGCAATTCACCAGCTGCATCGCGATTGCACAGGCCGCGCCCGGCCCGAATGTGCTGTTCATTCCACTGATTGGCTGGCAAATTGGTCTGCAAATGGGTGGCACCTATTGGGATGCTGCGGCAGGCTTGCTCGCCACCTTCATCGGTATCATGGTGCCCAGCAGCACGCTCACCTTTGCTGCCACGCGGTGGCTGCAAAAGAATGCCAACCATGTGATTGCGCTTGCCAGCAAAGCCTCTCTCGCTCCCATATCCATAGCGCTTTTATTGGCCACCTCATGGCTGCTAGCCAGCTCACATGACAACGCCGCCAAAGATTGGCCACTGTGGATTTTCACGATCACGGCTTTGCTGCTCGCTTGGAAAACCAAAATTCATCTGCTGCTGATTTTGGGTGCTGGCGCAGTGCTGGGCATGCTGGGAGTGATTTGAGATGAATTCGGAGATTGTTTTACGCGACCCCAAGCCCGGCGATATGGGGTGGGTGATTGAGCAACACGGCAGGATTTATGCCCAAGAATACGGCTGGAATTGGGAGTTTGAAGCGCTGGTGGCCGGCATCTGCGCGGATTTTGTGAAGAATTTTCAACCCGAATGGGAGCGCTGCTGGATTGCAGAGAAAGATGGTCGGCGCGTCGGCAGCGTCTTCGTCGTCAAACAAGAGCCGGGCGTGGCCAAGCTGCGCATGCTGATCCTCACGCCCGAGGCGCGTGGCTTGGGGCTCGGCGCTCGTTTAACCGATGAGGCGATTGCGTTCGCTCGCAGTAAAGGCTACAAAAAAATGGTGCTCTGGACGAACTCCATACTGATTGCCGCGCGTAGCATCTACGAAAAGCGCGGCTTTGAGCTCATCCAAACGGAGGCTTACGAGGGCTTTGGCAAGGATCTGGTGAGTGAAACCTGGGAGCTGATGCTCTAGCGTCAGATGTTGCTCGCGCTTTAGCGCGGATTCTCAAAAAACACGTAATTCGAAGCGTAGTCACTGATCTCGAAATACACGCGCTTCTCGCCAGCGTCAACGATCATGTTGAGGTTTTCATCGAGCACGCCGTAGCCAAAGCGGTAGGGGCGTGGCTTGCCATCGTCGGTGCCCATGGCGGTGGAGAGTTTGTCGATCTTGATGAAGCGGCGCACGAGTTTGTCGCCGGCATACACTTCCAGCACGCCGTTGGTGCCCGTCCAGTTTTGGATATCACGCTGGATTTTGTTTTGCTGCTCTTGAGTGCAGGCTGTCAGCAGGAAAATTGAAGAAAAGAGGGTAATAGCCGGCATAGATACTGCGCGAGCAGCTATGGATTTGATAGTGTTTTTCATAGGCAGTAGGTGGGACAAGATGGATTATTTAACAGCCGCTTTGACCAGATCGCCCAGCTCGATCACGCTCATGGCGTAGTAGCTGCTCCAGTTGTAGCGGGTGATGACGTAGAAGTTTTCTGTGCCAGCCACGTATTGCGGCGCGTTATTGGGCGATAGTGCTGGATCGCCGTTTTGCAGCTCAATCAGGGCCAGAGGCCCGGGATGATTGAGCGCAGCGCCAGTGAGCATCGCCCCTTTGGCTTGGAAGCTCTCCACGCTGAAAGTGGGCAGAATATCGGGCCCCATGAGGGCATCCATATCAAGCTTAGCGGTATCAAAGCTCACCGGGAAATGCGTGGGCAGGCCGGTTTTCCAGCCAAAGCTCTTGAAATAGTTGGCCACCGAGCCAATCGCATCGGCGCGGCTGTTGAAGAGATCAATCTTGCCATCGCCATCAAAATCAATCGCGTACTTCACCCAGCTGCTGGGCATGAATTGCCCCAAGCCCATCGCGCCGGCATAGCTGCCGCGCATCTCCATCGGATCGATGCCTGTGCGGTTTTTCAGCGAGAGAAATTGCTCCAGTTCGTCTCTGAAAAATGGCGTGCGATCTCGTTTTTCTGTCTTGGGAAAATCAAAGGCGAGGGTGGCCAGCGCATCCATCACGCGAAATGTGCCCATATCGCGGCCATAGATCGTCTCCACGCCAATGATTCCCACGATGATCTCGGCAGGCACGCCGAATTCTGCTTCGGCTTTTTCTAGCGCCGCAGCATTCTCGCGCCAGAATTTCACACCCGCTTGAATGCGCACAGCATCGATAAAGCGGCTGCGGTAAACGCGCCAATTCTTCCACACCACACCTGTGCTTGAAGGCTGCATTGGCCGCATCAGCCGTTGCACCGTGGGCACGAAGCGCGCTTGGCCGATCGCTTGGCGCACCCATTCGCGATCCAGATTGCGGCGCTCGGCCACATCATCAGCAAAGCGCATGGCTTCCTCGCGGCTGGCATACATCTCGCCTTGGGGAGCGCTTGCAACTGGCTTTTTCGTGCTCTTTTTTGAGCTGTTTTGGCCAATTGCCGGCATAGATACTGCGCAAGCCGCTATGAAAAATATAGCGCACGAAAGAACACTTTGGATCGATACGTGAGGAGCAAAGAAGGCGCGATACATCAGGAGGCAAGTGTTTGCAAAGTTTGGATGCGGGAAAGGCTAGCCTTGAGTGTAGCCAATCGCGCAGCGCTATCAATCGCAGCTTGCGGGCGGTAGCGCATGGCATCGTATTGCAGCAGCCAATCGTGCAAACCGCGCGCTGGCTCGCCAAATCTTGCGAGCGCTTGGTGAGCCAAAGTGCGCGGCGGTGTGCTGGCCTCAGAAGGCAAGCCTGCTTTGGCCAGCAGCTTGCGTGCCTTGGCCAATTGGCGTAGCCAGGGGTCTTGATGATGACGTTCCCAATAGGTAAAAGCTGCGCCGATCATGCCCACGAGAGAGATGATGAGCGCCAGCACCTTGCCCAAATCTTCCCAGCTCGGGCTCTGAAAGCCAAGGCTCTTGAGCAGATCCAGCTGCCTGGCTTGCGAGTAATTGAGCACCCATTGGTTCCAAGAGTTGTTGACGGCCTCCCAAGCGGCGCGCAGCTGCTGGCTCAATCCGCGCGGGATGACAGCGCCAAAGGCCGCGCCTACTGCGCCTTGCGGCGCGGCCAAGCGATTGAAGCCTCCGATGCGCGATGGCGACACGGCGCCCGTGGGATCGACCCGTACCCAACCCGTGCCCGCTTGCCAGACCTCCGCCCAAGCATGTGCATCGCGCTGGCGCACCGTCCAGAAACCATCGACAGGGTTCATTTCGCCACCTTGATAGCCCGTGACGACGCGTGCAGGAATATCCATCGCGCGCATCAGGATCACAAAGCTAGAGGCGATGTGCTCGCAAAAGCCCTCTTTCTTATCAAACCAAAACTCGTCGGCGGTGTGTTGGCCATAGACGCCGGGATCGAGCGTGTACGTGTAGCCGCCTTCTTTGAGCCGGCGGAGCACCTCGGGCACGAGCACTTGCGCGCCGGCGCGCTGAAAGCGTGGATCGCGGCGAATTTCAAAGGCCAGCTGCAAGGTGCGCGGGTTAAAGCCCGGCGGTAAATCTAAGAAGCTTTGCATGCCGGGCGTGTTTTGCTGCGGGCCGTGGCGAAACTCTAAGCTGCTCGTGGCTGTGTAACGTACCAAGTCTGAAACGGGTAGGTTTGCGATCCATTGCAATTCAGGTGTCATCATCACTTCATAGCCTGGCACTTTTGGCGCTTGCGAGGCAGCCTCTAGCACGAAGATCCAAGGCCTGCGCATGGGCTCCAGCGTGACTTCATAGTTATAGAGATCAGAGCCAGTGCGTAAATCCGCTGCCATCGGAAAGCGCCGCGAGAAAGATGTTTCGGGATTGGGTCGCCAGGTGCGTCCATCAAATTGGCTCAGTACCGGGCCACGGAAATACATCTGATCTTGCGGCGGCAGGCTCTGCCCCGGCTTGAGATTCCATTTGATGCGCATGGCTATTCCCTCATCCAAGCTCACCTTGGCCATATCGCCCACACTCATCTCGCTAGAAAGCCCGCTGCGCCCGGCTTGCGCCTCGCCCGGCATGCCCCACAGCGGCGCGACACGCGGAAACAACACAAACAGCAAAGCCATGATGGGCGCGCCCAGCAGCACCAAGAAGGCCGCTGATTGAAGCGAATCCTTCAATGGCGGCTGCCCCACCATGCGATGCGAATGAATCAAGGCGGTGAGCAAACCCATCAGCGCCAGCAGCATGGCCGCTGCGACGAGCAGGCTTTGGGAGAAAAAGAAATTCGTGAGCATCGTGAAAAAGCCCAAGAAAAACACGACGAAGGCATCTCGCTTGGCTCGCAGCTCCAAGGTCTTGAGGCACAGAAGAGCGACGATCATCGTCACGCCCGGATCGCGCCCGATCAAGCTGCGGTGACTCCACCATGTGGCCAGGCAAACGAGAAGCAATGTGCCCAAGAGCCACCATGTGGAGGGCAAGGGCTTGCTTTGAAGCGCCAACGTGCCGCGCCAGATCAATACCGTGATCGCCAGCAGCGAGCACCAAATGGGCAAATGCTCGGCATGCGGCAAGATCACCCAAAAAATCACGCCGAGCAGAAACAGCGTGTCCCTCGCATCGCGCGGCAGGTGGCGCAGCTTGTCGATCCAGCTCAGCATAGGGCGAGCGCCTCTAGGCAGGCGCGTTTGTGCGCTTCGCCGCTGCTTGGTTTGATCTCGCGGCCAGGGAGGCGCAGGCCGTAATCGGAGCCGAGTTTGTCTGCAGCGAGCACCCAAGCCGTTAAGCGGCTAAGCTTGGCCTCTATCTCGGTGGTGCCGCAGGTAGCGAAATCGAGCCAAAGCTCGTAGCGCTGAGCTTGCTGGGTATCACGGCTCACGAGTTCATCTGATTTAGCGGCTTTCTTCCAAACGACGAGCTTCAAGGGATCGCCGCGCCGGTAAGCGCGCACGCCATCAAACTCCCCGCTTTGCTGCACACGCGCTGCACCGCCACCGCCTGAGCGCGGCTCGCCCGGTGGCAAGGGTGGTGCATAGGGCTCGGGGGCGGGATAAACCAGTACTTCTGATTTGGGTCGCCACACCGTCCAGACGCGGAATGTGCCCATGGGATAGCGTGTCTCGGCTTGCAGCGCTGGAATGCGATGCAGGCCACGCCTCTGCGCTTTGAAGGCCACATTCACCGTGCTGGAGCTTTGTGCGGGCACATCGGCCCAAGCCCAGTGGGGCGCATGCGCATCATCCAGCAAGGCCAGACCAATGCTAGGGCGCTGGCTCTTGCGCAAATGAGAAAGCCGTACCTCTAATTGGGCGATATTGCCTGCAAATATAGATTGAATACTGCTATTTTCCGGCGTAGAATCTGCGCGACCAGCTATCAAATTCATAGTGATACCACGCAGATTGCCATGCGTCACATGCATGCCCACCACGGCTGCGCCAGCCAGCATGAAGGTGAGCAAGTAGCCCAGATTGAGCTGATAGTTGATCGATGCGATGAGCAGCACCAGCAGCGTGATGGCAAGCATCCAGCCAGCACGGGTGGGCAAGATGTACACATTACGCTGTGTCAGCGTCCAGGTGTCGGTGAGAGGCAGGCGCGATTGCCACCACTGCCGAAATCGTTTGCGAACAACGCCAATCATGATTTAAGGAAGGGCAACAGCGGCCATCATCGCGCGCACCTGCTCCACCGAGCCCCGCCCAGCATCTGCCACAGGAATCAGGCGGTGTGCAATCGTCTGCGGCAGGATGGCTTGTACATCATCGGGCGCTACATAGTCACGGCCTGCCAATAGCGCTTGTGCTTTTGCTGCGCGCAGCAAAGCGATGCCGGCACGCGGTGAGAGTCCTTGCAAAAACCATTGCCCACTGCGCGTGGAAGCAATCAGGTCCTGCACATAATTGAGCAAGGGCTCGGATGCCGCAACGGCCTGCACCGCCGCTTGCAAGGCTTTCAAATCATCGGGCAAGAGCACAGCAGGCAACTGCTCCACCACATCGCGCCGATCTGAGCCAGCCAGCAATTGCCGCTCAGAAGCGCGATCTGGGTAGCCCAAGCTGATACGCATGAGGAATCGATCCAACTGGCTTTCAGGCAATGCGTAAGTGCCAAGCTGATCATGCGGATTCTGCGTGGCGATCACGAAAAAAGGCTGGGGCAGGGGGCGCGTTTCGCCTTCTACCGTCACTTGCTTCTCTTCCATGGCTTCCAAAAGTGAAGACTGCGTTTTTGGGCTCGCGCGGTTGATCTCATCGGCCAGCAGCACTTGCGCAAACACTGGCCCGGGGTGAAACACAAACACCTCTTTGCCACGTTCATAGATCGACACGCCGGTTAAATCGCTGGGCATCAAATCGGCGGTGAACTGCACGCGCGAGAATTTCAGGCCGAAGCTGCGAGACAGCGCATGCGCCAAAGTCGTTTTGCCAACGCCGGGCACATCCTCAATCAGCAAATGGCCCCCTGCCAGTAAGCAGGCCACACAATCGCTCACCTGGGGCTTTTTGCCCACAATCACCGTGTTAAGCTGTGCCAAAAGACGGGACAATAAATCGTTGATGTTGTTTGAATTCATAGATTAACGATAGCTTAAATGACGGAGCCTTTGTGACGACGGGTTATTTTTCTCATGCCGATTGCCTGCTGCACGAGATGGGCGCTGGTCATCCGGAATGCCCCGAACGGCTCGACGCCATTTCTGATCATTTGATCGCCACAGGTTTGATGGATGTGCTGATGCAGCCCGAAGTTCCTCTGGCATCAGTGGCGGATATTGAGCTGGCTCATAGCCGCATGCACGTGGCTTCCGTTCAGGGCCTGCGAGATCGGATTGAGGCCGAGGAAATGGCTGGCGGCCCCAGCCATTTCTATATTGATCCCGATACCGCCATGAATGCCTACAGCTGGGATGCGGCTTTGCGCGCGGCAGGGGCGGCCGTAGCTGCCACGGATGCGGTGATGGATGGCCGCTTGCACAATGCGTTTTGCGCGATTCGCCCGCCGGGCCATCATGCGATGCATGGCAAGGCGATGGGTTTTTGTTTGTTCAACAACATTGCGATTGCGGCCAAGCATGCTCTGGAGCGCCGAGGTTTAAAGCGCATCGCGGTGGTGGATTTTGATGTGCACCATGGCAATGGCACCGAAGACATCTTGGCGGGCGATCCGCGCTGCCTGATGGTCGGCATCTTCCAGCATCCGTTTTATCCCTACAGTGGTGAGAATTCAGGTGCAAAAAATATGCTCAATCTTCCCGTGCCAGCCTACACACGCGGTGCGGCGGTGCGTGAGCTGTTTGAGCAGACCCTGCTGCCCAAACTCGACGAATTCCAACCCGAGATGATTTTCATCAGCGCTGGCTTTGATGCGCATCGCGATGATGATCTGGGTCAGATGGGCTTGGTGGAAGCCGATTACGCGTGGCTCACTGAGCGCATCGGCGATATCGCAAAGCGGCATGCGAGTGGTCGCATCGTGAGTTGCTTAGAAGGCGGATACAACCTTGGGGCTCTGGCGCGCAGCGTTCAGGCGCATGTGAGCGCTATGACGGATTTGTAGACCCGGTTGTAGCCGAAGAGTCCATCGATTTTTTGATGGGCGTTAACTTGATCGTCGGCAAACCTTGCGTCGCTTCCAGCGCATTGATTTTTTCAACCAGTTTGGAGCCATGCTCAGGATCGCTTTGATCGGTCGGAGGGGCGGTACTCAAGGGGACACTGATGAACTGCACTCGGCGCTGAGTGCCATCTAGCATTTGGTTCATGCGCGTTTTCAGCAGCTCCAGCACTTGCGCAGCATCAGCAGGCAACTCACTGGAGAGCCAAAGCGCCATATGCAGATCAAAGCCTTTCTGATCTGGCATCGCGTTGGAAGGGCGCATACACGAGGCAAGAATTCGGCTGGCCACATCAGACAATTGGCTGCGCGTGATGGGCGCTTCCACCAGAAGAATAAAGCGATCATCCCCAAAGCGCGCTGCGGTATCCACATCACGCGCCAAGCGATTGATTCTGTTACCCAAGTGCGCAAAAATTCGACCACGATCAACCGCGCTGGCACTGGACATCGTGCTCTGAAAGCCAGTCCAGCGCACCATGATCACACCGCAGGCTTTGTTAAATCGTTGACTGCGTAAGATCATCAATGGCAGCCTTGCGCGAGCGATGCGCTCGGCATACAGGCCTGTTGCGCCATCTATGGTTTCTAATGCATCTTCGCGCTGCGCAGTTGCGGAGCGTTGGCGCTGCTGACCGATCAGCACGGTGTAGGCACTGGTCAAACCAGCCGCTGCGCTCAAGACGCCAGCAAATAACGCGACTTCCATGTGTGAGACCCAGCCGATGTTATAGGCCAAGCGTGCCATCGCCGAAGCGATGATGGGCAGCAAGCTTGCCACAATCAGCCAGAGCCATGCCTGTGATCTCCAAGCAATCCAGCACAGTGCACCAATGATCACGAGCATGCATGAGGCAAACGTGGCATTGAGGAGGGCGCGGGGCAGATCAAATTCAGCCAAGATGCACAGACTGAATGCACAGCAGACAGCGATCACTGCCCATAAGCTGGTGTAGATCGGTTTGGAGAGATCTCTGGCATAACTGACCGACATCGCAAAGCGCGATAAAGCCGCCAGCGCGATCAGCGGCATCACCCAGCCGGCGATTTTTGCCAAATACACAGAGTTCGTCCAAATTCGCATGGTCATGTAGCCCGACACGGTGAGCTGAGCCAATAAGACAGCAAAACTCAGCAACGCGAGCCAGGCGAAGTGGCTGTTTCTGTTGATGCGCCAGCTGATCAGGCTGATCAAAGTGAGCATCATGAAAACGCCGATGGTCAAACCATTGAGCGTGCCTGCGTAATTGGCGCCATTGCCAAAATCTGCGCTGTGAATCAGCTGAATATTTTCAGTGATGGGATTGCCGTTTTGCAGTTGAATGAAAAACACCTGCGTTAAATCGCTGCGCGTGGATATCTCAAAAATCGGATCGCGTGAGCGCATTGGCCAGCTGCTGCTGGGCACCCCAATGCCTGCGGATTGCTGCTGCCAAACCGAAGGCGCTGCAGGCGTGCTTTGGAAGAGGGTTGCTTTGTGCAGCGTCAAGCGTGGAATACGCAGCAGCCAGCTTTGAGGGCGATTTTGGATGGGCAGCTGCAAGCGCAGCCAAACATCTTGCTCAGCAGATGTGGGTAAGAGCAGATCTGGATTCCAAGCTCTAAATTTTTCTGCGTGCGGGCTTTGCAGAAGTTGATTTGGATCGACAGTTTGGGTTTTGGGCAAGACGAGCACACCCATGGGCACGTCTAGCTTGAGCTGCTGGTTACCTTCAAACAAGCTGGGCAGTTGAAATCCGTCCGATGCAGCGGTCTGCGCATAAGCGGATGTGCTGCAGAAAAAGCAAATCAGCATCATCCAGAGAATGATGCTGATGCTATGTAGAAAGTTAAATATTTGACTTTTATGAAAACGAGGCATCGGTGCTCATTATTCACCCAAATAGGCCGCGCGGACTTTGGGATCGTTCAGCATTTTTTTGGCATCGCCGCTCATGGTGATCAGGCCAGAATCCATCACGTAGCCGCGATCAGCGGCTTGCAGCGCTAACTTAGCGTTTTGCTCCACGAGCAAAACTGTCACGCCTTGGCTGGAAACTTCTTTCACCACTTCAAAGATTTTTGCCACCATGATGGGCGAGAGACCCATCGAAGGCTCATCGAGCAACAGCACTTTGGGCTGGCTCATCAGCGCACGTGCCATGGCCAGCATTTGTTGTTCGCCGCCGCTCATCGTGCCCGCGAGTTGATCTTTGCGCTCTTTGAGGCGGGGGAAGGTGGCGAATGCGCGCTCGATGCCGGCGGCGATTTCTGCTTTGTCGCTGCGGGTATACGCTCCCATTTGCAGATTCTCAGTGATCGTCATGCGGGAAAACACACCACGGCCTTCGGGCACCATAGCCAAGCCAGTTTTCACCAAATCCCAAGCGCCAAGGCCTGCGATATTTTTACCGAGGTATTCCACCGTTCCTTCATTGGGCTTCAAGCCACCTGTGATGGCTTTCATCGTGGTGGTTTTGCCTGCACCATTGGAGCCAATCAGGGTGACGAGCTCGCCTTCACGTACTTCGAGATCCACACCTTTCACGGCTTGGATGCCGCCATAGGCCACTTTGAGGCCGGAGATTTTGAGGAGGATGGGTTTGTTGCTGGTCGTCATTGTTCTTATCTCCGTCTCAATGATCTGTGCCCAGATAGGCTTCAATCACTTTTTCATTTTTCTGCACATCGGCTGGCACGCCTTCGGCGATTTGTTTGCCGTAATCGAGCACGGTCACGCGATCGCACAGGCCCATCACGAGCTTCACATCATGCTCGATCAACAAAATTGTGCGGTTGTCTTTGCGGATTTTATCGATCAGGGCACGCAGCGTGACCTTCTCCGTGGCGTTCATCCCAGCGGCGGGTTCGTCCAATGCAATAAGCTGCGGATCAGTGGCCAAAGCGCGGGCAATTTCTAGGCGACGTTGATCGCCATAGGAAAGCGTGCGGGCTTTGTAATCGGCAAATTTGCCGATACCCACGTAATCGAGCAGTTCTTGTGCGCGCTTGGCAATTGCAGCTTCTTCCGCTTTGAAGCTGGCCGTGCGCAGCATCGCGCCGAGCACGCCTGAATGCGTACGCACATGGCGGCCGACCATCACGTTTTCTAGAGCTGTCATCTCGGCGAAGAGGCGAATGTTTTGGAAAGTGCGGGCAATGCCGGCTTTGGCCACATCGTGCACAGCCGTGGGTGTGTAAGGCTTACCAGCGAGCTCGAAGCTGCCGCTATCGGGCGTGTACAGGCCAGTGATGACGTTGAAGAAGGTCGTCTTGCCTGCGCCATTGGGCCCGATCAGGCCATAGACCTGGCCGCGTTTGATTTCAATGCCCACATCGGAGAGGGCTTGCAAGCCGCCGAAGCGCTTGGAGACGTTGGCTACTTTGAGAACGGTATCACTCATCATGTTCTCCTTATTTGGCTGCGGTTTCGAGTGACTTGCCGTGATCCGGCGAAGGCCACAAGCCTTTGGGTCGCATCAGCATGATGATGATCATGGCCAGGGCGATCAGCAACTGGCGCAAGATGGAAGCATCAATGCGCCCACCGGTAACGGCTTGCAGATCCAAAGCGCCTGAGACGAAGCGCAGCACTTCTGGCAAAGCAGCCAGCAACAGCGCGCCGAGCACCACGCCGGGCAAATGGCCGAGGCCGCCCAGCACCACCATCGCCACGATCATCACGGATTCCATCAGTGAGAAAGATTCTGGAGAAATGAAGCCTTGGAATGCGGCAAACATACTGCCGCTCACGCCGCCAAAAGTTGCGCCCATACCGAAGGCCAGCAGCTTCATATTGCGGGTGTTGATGCCCATGGCTTTGGCTGCGATTTCGTCTTCACGAATCGCCATCCAAGCGCGGCCTACGCGCGAGGTTTGCAAGCGATGGCAGAGCACGATGCTGATGATCACCAAGATCATGAAGAGGTAGTAGTACAGCACCAAAGGCCCGAGCTTGAAGCCAAAAATCTCTAAGCCTTTGCCGAAGCTAAAACCAAAGATGTTCATCGGATCGATGCCGGTCAAGCCCTTGGGGCCATTGGTGATGTTGACGGGGTGATCCAAGTTGTTCA
Source organism: Comamonadaceae bacterium (assembly GCA_013297925.1). GTDB lineage: Bacteria > Pseudomonadota > Gammaproteobacteria > Burkholderiales > Burkholderiaceae_C > JANMDU01. The sequence continues at coordinate 2,864 of JAAFJC010000042.1, read as the reverse complement.
TAAACACACGGATGATTTCGCCGAAGCCCAAAGTCACGATGGCCAAATAATCACCACGCAGCTTCAAGGTCGGCGCGCCCAAGAGCACGCCAAATAGCCCCGCAAGTAACGCGGCCATCGGCACGATCAACCAAATCGGCGTGTGCAGCCCATTGGGGAACGCCGCTTTGATCCATGCAAATGTTTCAAACAAATGCGGTGAAGACATCAGGCCATACATATAGGCACCGACAGCGAAGAAGGCCACAAAGCCCAGATCCAGTAAGCCTGCGTAGCCCACCACGATGTTGAGGCCGAGCGCCAGCAGCACGTAGAGCAAAGCCATATCAGCGATGCGCACCCAGAAGTTGCCAGCGCCTTGCAACATGATGGGCAAGAGCAGCAGGAAGACCGCCATCACGGCGAGTTGGGTTTTGTTTTTGAAATCGAGTTTGGACATGATTGCCTCCTCCTTAAGCTCTGTCGGCTACACGCTCCCCGAGCAGGCCAGAAGGCCGCAAGGTCAGCACGATGATCAATACAGTAAAGGCCAAGATATCGACATAGTGGCTGCCGAGCACACCGCCTGTGAGCGTGCCGAGGTAGCCAGCGCCGATGGATTCGACGAGCCCTAGGAAGATGCCGCCGACCACAGCGCCAGCAAGATTGCCAATACCGCCCAGCACGGCTGCGGTGAAAGCCTTCAAGCCGGGCAAGAAGCCCATGCTGTGATGCACTGTGCCGTAGTTTGTTGCCCACATGACGCCGGCAATCGCAGCGAGGATCGCGCCGATGATGAAGGTGGCAGAAATCACGGTATCGGGCTTCACACCCATCAGTGCAGCAACGCGAGGATTCTCCGCTGTGGCACGCATCGCGCGGCCGAGATTGGTTTTGCCCACAACGAAGCTCAGAATGGCCAAGCAAATGGCTGTGATGCCGAGGATGAAGATTTGTGTGAGCGTGATCACAGCGCCTCCCACGTTGATGGGATCGCTGCCGATCAAGTTGGGGTAGGACTTGAAAGTGGGTTCAAAAATGATCTGTGCGATGGTTTGCAGCAAGATGCTCATACCGATGGCGGTGATCAAAGGCGCGAGGCGGGGGCTGTTGCGCAGAGATCTGTAAGCTAGCTTTTCAATCGTGAAGTTGAGTGCGGCGCAAACAATACAGGCGATGACCAAAGCCAGCAGCAAAATCATCCAACCAGGAAGGCTCGGCATACCGGCCTTCATCATTCCTATGATGGCCCAGCTGGTGAGCGCACCAATCATGAGCACTTCGCCATGCGCAAAATTGATCAGTTGGATGATGCCGTACACCATGGTGTAACCGAGCGCAATCAGCGCATACATACTGCCAAGAACCAGACCATTGATGATCTGCTGCAGAAAAATATCCATGAAAAAAGTCTCCGGTTTGATGGTGCGGGCGCATCAATGATTTCGATCATGCCTGCACTGCCACCAAATAGCTAGCAAAAAACCCGCCAGGTGATCTTGTGGGTCACAAGCGGGTTGGTGAGAGGGATTGTAGCCAAGGCTTTTTGGGCTCTTGCGCCCCGAAGGGATGGATTGGGGTGGGTTTTCCCGGTGAAGATGGGGTCATCAGTGGGTTTAAGAATCCATCAGTACTGCTAATGTTTAGTGCTCTGCATCACTGTTGCTGCTTTGTGGCGGCAGCATTTCGAGCTTTCAGCTCACGCAGCTTTTCAGCAATCTTGATTTCTAGCCCACGCTCGGTCGGGCGATAAAAATTGGGCTCAGGCATGCCTTCAGGCAGATAAGTCTCTCCGGCTGCAAATGCGCCTTCTTCGTTGTGCGCATAGCGGTATTCTTTGCCGTAGCCAATATCCTTCATGAGCTTTGTGGGCGCGTTGCGCAGATGCAAGGGAACTGGGCGCGTACCGTCTTTTTTAATCAAGGCTTTGGCTTCGTTGTAGGCCATGTAGGCAGCATTTGACTTGGGTGCCATGGCCAAATAGATCACGCATTGGGCGAGGGTGAGTTCGCCTTCGGGGCTCCCCAAGCGCTCATAGACTTCTGCGGCATCCAGTGCCAGGCGCAGCGCACGTGGATCGGCCAAACCGATGTCTTCACTGGCCATGCGAATCAGGCGGCGCGCCATATAGCGCGGATCTGCGCCGCCATCGAGCATGCGCACAAACCAATACAGGGCAGCATCGGGGTCTGAGCCGCGCACGGATTTGTGCAGTGCGCTGATCGTGTCATAGAACTGCTCGCCGCCTTTGTCGTAACGGCGCATTTTTTCGCCTAAGACTTTGAGTAGCCAATCATCAGAGATGATCGACAGCTTTTGCGCACCAGTGAGTACGAAAAGCGTCTCCAAAGTATTGATCAAGCGCCGTGCATCGCCATCGGCGTATTGCACCAAGCGCTCTTGAGCAGCTTCCTCGACTGCTATGAAATTTGTAGCTGCTCCCGCATATTCCATGCCGGCAAAAAGCATGATTTGCTTCAAATCTTGCTCGGAAAGAGGCTCTAAAACATACACGGCAGCGCGCGAGAGCAAGGCGGAGTTCACTTCAAACGAAGGATTCTCCGTCGTCGCACCAATGAAGGTAAACAAGCCGCTTTCCACATGCGGCAAAAATGCATCCTGCTGGGATTTGTTGAAGCGATGCACTTCATCGACGAACACAATCGTGCGCTGAGGCATCAGCCCGGTCTTGGCCAGTTCTGCTTTTTCCACCGCTTCGCGAATATCCTTCACACCACCGAGCACGGCGCTGATGGCGATGTACTGCGCATTGAAACTGCTGGCCATGAGCCGAGCAATCGTCGTCTTGCCCACACCGGGGGGACCCCAAAGAATGCAACTGTGCGGCACGCCCGATTCAAAAGCCACCCGCAGCGGCATGCCCT
>JAAFJC010000041.1 GCA_013297925.1 Comamonadaceae bacterium | reverse complement strand
ATGATCTCGCGGTTTAAACGGTGTTTGCGCTCTTCACGAGAGTAGCGCGAGGGGCGCGGCGGGCGCGGTGGCCGAATGATGGGCGGCCGGTACGGTGCGGTAGCGATGGTGAAATTCCTATAAAAGTGGGTCTGTCCCGAGGCCTGGCGCTTGTGGATTGAGCTGGGCTGGGCAGTTTCTTTGCAGAATGTTCAACCTGGTCTCGCTCCTAAAAGGTTTGGCTCGGGGGAATGTTCGTTTTGACGCGAACGGCTCTATTTTAAGGCTTATTGAGGAAATAGAAAGAGCCTCAGATGAGTGTCTGCCCTAATCAGACTGCACTGGCTGAATGAAAACCAGACGCATTTACGCTCAAACCATATCCTTGTGGTCTTTCCGAGCTGCTTGGCGGGTATCTTTCCACCTTCGATACACTCAAACTCTGATTTTTAAGGATCCAACATGCAAGGCAACCCCCTAGTCATCGCCGCTCTTCAGGCTCAGCTCAAAAACGAGCTCACCGCGATCAACCAATATTTTCTGCACTACCGCATGCTCAAGCATTGGGGCTTGGATAAGCTGGCCAAGAAAGAATACGAAGAATCCATTGGCGAGATGAAACATGCTGATCAACTCATGGATCGCATCTTCACGCTCGATGGCCTGCCGAATTTGCAAGATTTGGGCAAGCTGCGCGTGGGCGAAAACACGCCTGAAATCTTGAAATGCGATCTGGCTTCTGAGACAGCTGCGCAGGCTTGCATCAAGGACGGCATCACAGCAAGCGAAGCCGCCCGTGATTACGTCTCCCGCGATCTGCTGCAAAGCATTTTGGAGGACACGGAAGAGCACATCGATTTCCTAGAGACCCAGCTCGATTTGATCGAAACCGTAGGCTTGCAAAACTATCTGCAAAGCCAGATGAGCCCGGCTTCTTAAGTGTTTTTGAAGCCTTTTGAGCACTTCGCCGGCATAGAATCTGCGCGAATTGCTATTTAATTTGTAGCGTTTAGTGAGAGCGGCCTCGTCTGCGCTTAGGGCATCCCCCTTCGCGACTGTCCTCCGCCGGCTGCGCCGTCTCCCCCTTTATGTCGCTGCGGGAGACACCCCAATCACAGCCGAGGCCTGTTAGCTGTTGTGAAAATCTCTGCGCGTAATGCTCGCTACTTCGACACTCCACAGCTCGCCTCGATTGGAACTCTCCTCGCTACTCACGGCCTGTGATCGCCGCAGGCGACATGACCGATTTTGGCCGCGCAGCGCACAACTATCACGCGACGAGTGTCGCGTAACTCGCTGCTCTGGCTCATGAGGGCATGGCGCCTGCGGCGAGCACAGGCCTTAGCACGCCAAAGCAGAAAATACAAGTAAAACAAGCCAATCGTCGGCATAGAAGCTGCGTAGAGCGCTACCAAATCAATAGTAAGCCAAGCTTTCACCCCGGCTGAATATTGAGCTGCCTCACCAAATCGCCAAATCGCTTGGCCTCGCGCGAGATGTGTTCGCGCAACTGTGCAGGCGGCAGATGAGCGACTTCCACGCCATGCGGCGCAAGCGCATCCAGCGTGTCTTTCTTTTGCAAAATATCTGCCAAAGTGCTGCTCATGCGCTGCGTAATCGCATCTGGCGTGCCAGCGGGCGCGGCGAAGGCAAACCAACCTGTGACGACGAAATCAGGCACGCCCGCTTCAGCCATGGTGGGCACATTGGGCAGCGATGGGGCGCGGGTGGCGGAAGTGACGGCCAAGGCGCGGGTTTGGCCGGAGCTCACGGCTGGGCGGCCATCGACCATCGTGTCAAAGCGCACATCGATGCGGCCGGAGATGTGATCGGCTTGGCCAGCGGGCGCGGAGCGATAAGGCACATGCAGCATCTTCGTGCCGGTGCGCCCGAGCAGCAGCTCGCCAATGAGATGCGAGATCGTGCCATTGCCTGAGCTGGCATAGCTCATCGTGCCCGGCTTGTCGCGCGCCATCGCCAGCAGCTCTTGCAGCGTTTTCGCGGGATGTGCTGCGGGCACGCTCACCACATGCGCGATGCGAAACACCTGCGCGATTGGCGCAAACGATGTGGCGGGATCGTAGCCGGCATTGGGAAAAAGCGCGGGCGCGACAGCGAGCGAGCTCACCGTGCCCCAGAGCAAGTTGTAGCCATCGGGCGCGGCTTTGGCCGCCTCAGCGCTGCCCAGCGTGCCGCCCGCGCCCACTTTGTTGTCAATGGTAAAAGGCTGGCCGAGCGCTGCACTCAAGCGCTCAGTAAGCACGCGGCAGAGCACATCCGATGTGGCGCCCGCCGGGAAAGGCAAGATGATGCGCACGGGCTTGGTGGGCCAAGTGGCTTGCGCGAGCGCGGGCGCAGAGATGCTGGCGATGCCAGTGATACCGAGGGCACTGGCGCTTTGCAGGAGCAGGCGGCGCTGGATGAAGCTGGTGGTGGGTTGGGTGATGTGGGGAGTGAAAGAATTCGAGAGCATAGCGGCATTCCAGGAAAACGGCGACGCAAACAAAGCGTCTGGATTCTTGGCTGGCCGATGCGTGTTGCAAGGTGCTTTGACTTCTTGCGTGAGCGATCAGTGGCTAATCCGTGAATTATGTTGGCAGCGCCCTTCTGCCGCAATCTCTTGAAACAATCACTGAAAAAACATGTGGTTAAATGATAATGATTCTCATTTAATGTGATACAATTTCCACACGCCAGCAACCTTTTGCCCAATAAAAACAGGCAGCCAGCTCACAAACAACTCAGCTCCACAAGCTGAGCCCTTGATGAATTGGAAGCCTCATGACGAATCCTCTGGCGCATCGCGCCAAACCTCGCTGCACTGCATATCTTCACCCTCTCGGCCTAGCCGCCCTGCTCGCATGCAGCGCATCTGCTTGGGCACAAAACAGCACGGCAACTCAAACATTCGCCGAGACCACGCTCAAACCCGTCATCGTGAGCGGCTCGCGCAGCGAGCGTTTGCTGGAAGACGTGCCTGCACCCGTAGACTTGATCAATTCAGAAGCTCTGCAGCGCAGCCAAATCACCAATATCCGCGAGCTCGAATCGCAATCGCCCAACCTGAGCGTGCGCCGCTTACCCAACCGAGGCGCGATCAATAACAACAATGGCAAAGAAGGCAACGCAGGCTTTAACTTACGTGGCTTAGAGGGCAACCGCGTGCTGCTCTTGGTCGATGGCCTGCGCGCGCCGCGCAACTACAGCTTTGGCGCAAGCAGCCGGGATAACTTTTCACTGGGTCTGATTGATCGCATTGAGATCGTCAAAGGCCCCTCATCGGCGCTCTATGGCTCTGATGGCATTGGCGGCCTCGTGCAATTTTTCACCAAAGAGCCCGAGCGTTATTTGAAAGATGGCAAGAGCTTCGGCGGCCAAGCCAGCATCGCCTACAGCGGTGAAGACAAAGGCATCAACACAGGCATCACGCTCGCAGGCAAAGCCAGCGACAGTTTGCAATGGCTGCTTTCAGCGAGCATCGGGCGCGCTAAAGAGCTGGAGAGCCAAGGCACAAATACATCTCTCAACAGCGATCGCACCGCGCCCAACCCGCAGCAAGACCGCGAAACTGCCCTGCTGGGCAAAATCATCCTGAAGCCCACCGCTTCGCAAAAACACACGTTCACGCTTGAGAGCATCGACAAAGCTTCTGAATTTGATTTGCTCTCACTGCGTGCCAAGCCACCATTTGGAGCTACCTCTGTGCTATCAGCCCAAGCTGACACAGACAACACCCGCCGCCGCTTCACATGGCAAGGCCAGTTCAAAACAGATCTCGCCTTCGCGCAAGAGATCAAAACTGCGCTGAGCTGGCAAAACTTCAAATCCAAAGAATACTTTGCGAACGATCGCAATACGGCTGCCGATCAAATCCGCGATACGCGAGACAAAGAGAGCACCTTGCAGGCCAATATTCAGGCCGAGACGTTGATTCGTGGCAGCGCGGTGGCGCAAAAAATCGTCTATGGCTTAGACCTTGCAAACGTCACGGCTGATCATTTGCAAACCGGCCAAACACCACCGATGGGCGAGACCTTCCCGCTCAAGCGCTTTCCCAAAACCAAAGACAGCACAGTCGCCCTCTTCATTCAAGACGAGATCATCGGCGAGCGCTGGAGCATCATCCCCGCCCTGCGCTGGGACAGCTACGACATCCAACCCGAGCAGGCTGGTTTTGTCGCAGTGGTAGGCGCATCCAAAGGCTCGGCGCTATCGCCTAGGCTCGCGGGCACCTATCGCATCACGCCCGAATGGAATCTGTATGGCCAATGGGCCACCGGCTTTCGCGCGCCCTCGCCCGATCAGCTCAACCGCTTTTTTGAAAACGCCACCGCGTTTTATAGAACCATTGCCAATCCGAATTTGAAGGCCGAGAAAGCAAAATCGATCGAGATCGGCATCAAAGGCAGCCAGGGCGGCTTCACATTGGATGCCTCCGTGTTCTCTGCGAAATACAGCAATTTCATCAAAGACAACCAAGTGGTGGGCGGCACAGGCGCAGCGGGCAACCCAACGATCTTCCAATCCATCAATGCGCAAAGCGCCAGCATCCACGGCTTGGAATTCAAAGGTGATTACAAGTTTGCGCGAGCGCAAGGAGCGCAGTGGTCTATTCCCTTCGCATACGGGCAAGCGCGCGGCACGGATGATGTGACAGGCAAGCCGCTCAACAGCGTGAATCCCGCCGCGCTCAGCCTCGGCGTGAAATACGAAGGGGCTTGGGGCGATGTGGCCTTGATGGCGAGAAATGTGAAAGCTAAAAAGCTCAGCGATATTGATTTGGCCTCCTCCAGCCCCACGCAATACGCCACACCCAGCTACACCACGCTCGATCTCAGCGCGCAATGGAAGATCACGCAAGCATGGCGGCTCAATGCTGGCATCAGCAACCTCACCAACAAGAAATACACCCGCTGGAGCGATGTGCAAGGTGTATCGAGCACGGCCGTCTTCCTAGATGCCTACACCCAACCGGGCCGCTCGATCAACATCGTGCTCACCACTGATTTTTAAAGGAGTCATCATGGATTGGAATCTAGTTGGCAAAGTTGGCGCGTTCTTGCTGATTGCCCTCAGCTACTTGATTCGGATTCCGTACGCGCGACGGGCAGGCAAGATAGAAGTGGTGAAGCGTGACCGCGATATGGCTGAGATTGCGGTGCTGCTGCTGGCCGCGTTGGGCATGATGGTATTGCCTATGTTAGCGATTGTTTTCAATTGGCCAGCACAGCTAAGCTACACCGCTCAGCCGCCGCTGGTGATCATAGGATATGCGGTGGGCATCGCTGCGATATGGCTGTTTTGGCGCAGCCACGATGATTTGGGCGAGCAATGGTCAGCCAGCTTAGAGATTCGCGAAGGGCATGAGTTGATTACCCGCGGCGTGTATGCGCGCATCCGCCATCCGATGTACAGCGCATGTTTTCTCTGGGTGATCGCGCAAGCACTGCTTTTGGCGAATTGGCTGGGCGGTTTGGCTGGCTTGGTGGCATTCACCACACTTTATTTTGAGCGCATCGCCCGCGAAGAGAAGCTGATGCTCAACCAGTTTGGACAAGCGTGGAGCAGTTATTGCGAAACCACTGGGCGGCTATGGCCAAGCGCTCGCGCAGCCGCCAAGCCTCAGCCCTAAGCACATCGTCTTTTATCAGAAGAAAGGTCATCACCATGAATCAAGAAAACATACGCGAGCGCTTTAGCATCGCGCGTACCGCAGGCAAACGCGCCAAAGAAGCGGCTGAAAGCATAGGGGTGAGTGAGGGAGAAGCCGTGGCAGCGCACTGCGGTGAGCATGCTTATCCACCCAAGGCAAAGTTACTCCAGGGGCCTTGGGTGGAGCTGCTTCAAAGTTTGGAAATCTGCGGGCCGTTGATGGCGCTCACGCGAAATGAGAGCACGGTGCATGAGAAGACGGGTGTTTACAAAAAAATCTCTGCGCAAGGACACATGGGCTTGGCGCTCGGGGAAGACATTGATTTGCGGCTTTTCTTAGACCGCTGGCATGCCGGCTTCGCCGTCACAGAGCTTGCTGCGAATCCGCAAAACCGCGCGCAAACCAGCCTGCAATTCTTTGATGCGCATGGCAAAGCGATTCATAAAATCTTTCCGCGTGAAGCTACGGATATTGAGGCCTGGGAGATGAGCATTGGCGCTTTTTGCTTGCCTGCTAGCCAGGCGGAGCGGCAAAAAGCGGTGTTCACGCCCGCACCAGCGAAAGAGGTGATTCCTTCTGACGCCAGCCGCGATGCGCCCGCTCTGCTCGAAGCCTGGGCGAGCATGAAAGATACGCATGATTTCTTTGGCTTGATCCGCCAACATGAGGTGGAGCGCCAGCAGAGCTTTCGCTTGGCGCAAGGCCGATTCACGCGCCCTTTAGCCAAGCATTCGATCAAAGATTTGCTGATGGAAGCCGCATTCGATGGCACACCCATCATGTGCTTCGTGAGCAGCCCAGCGTGTATTCAGATTCATACCGGGCCGGTGAAGCGCATTGAGCCCATGGATATTCGCGGCGTGCAGTGGCTCAATGTGATTGACCCGAGCTTTAATTTGCATCTGCGTGAAGACAGCATTGCTAACGTGTGGGCGGTTGAGAAGCCCACGGCGGATGGCGTGGTCACTTCGGTGGAAGCGTTTGACGATCAAGGCGATTTGATGGCTATGTTTTTTGGCGCACGCAAGCCCGGACAAGTGGAGAAAACGGCTTGGCGAGAGACTGTGGCGGGCTTGGCTGACGCCCGTACTGAAAGCAATTCGCACCATGCAACTGCCTGAGAGGAGTCACCATGACACATCTGCCCATCCCTCGCCGCGCCGTATTGCTTCAGTCGTCGGCGCTCTTGCTGCAAGCCCCCGGGTGGTCAAAACCAGTGCTCGCGGCCGCAGCGATGCTTGCGGCTGCGGGAGCAGCCTCTGCGCAGGGCAAGCTTCCCCGGCTCGTCACGCTTGGCGGAGGCATTACGGAAATGGCCTACCTGCTGGGAGCGCATGAGCAATTGGTAGGCACGGATACCACCAGCGTCTTTCCTGATGCGGCATTGCGCACAGCCAAGGTGGGCTACATGCGCTCGCTCTCTGCCGAAGGCTTGCTATCGCTCAAACCGCAAGCCATTATTGCCACCACCGAGGCTGGCCCGCCTGTGGTGATTGATCAGGTGCGCAGCGCGGGCGTGAGTGTGGATTTGATTGAAGCGGATCACACCTGGGGCGAAGTGCAACGCAAGCTCATCGCCGTGGGCAAGGCCAGTGGGCGCGAAGCGCGCGCACGCGAGCTGATGGCGCAGCTCGATGCGCGCTGGGCAGATGCGCAAAAGCAAATCGCGCAAGCCAAAGGCCGCAAGCCGCGCATGCTCTTCATCCTCGCGCATGCGCAAACGCCCAGCGTCTCAGGCGGCAAGACGGCCGCTGATGCCATGATTCAAATGTGCGGCGGCATCAATGTGATGACGGGCTACATCGGCTACCGCCCAATGACCGCCGAGGCCATGGCCAGCGCCGCGCCTGATGTGATCTTGACTTCCACCATGGGCGTAGAAGCGCAAGGCGGCGTAGATAAATTTTGGAGCCGCCCCGAGCTCGCTCTCACGCCTGCTTTCAAACGCAAAGCACTGGTGCATATGGAATCTCTCAAAATGCTCGGCTTTGGCCCAAGGTTGCCAGAAGCGGTGCTGGAGTTGCACCAACAAGTGATGCAGGCATGAGCACTCTGAAGCCGCCTTGGAATCGCGTGTTTATGCCGAGCCCTGTCAACTTGAAGCCCATAGTTTGGCAGCCTTGGCATGTGTGGCTCGTGGGCTTGGCGCTGCTTGCCTCTTGCCTGCTGTTTGCGAGCACGCGCGGGGCGTATGCGATTTCTTGGGGTGAATTGTTTGCGGCGTTTGGCGCGGGTGATTCTGCTGACACACCGATCAACGCAAGCCAGCTCGTCTTCCTCAATATTCGCCTGCCGCGCTTGCTGCTGGGCGTGGCTGCAGGCGCGGGCTTAGGCATTGCCGGGGCTTTGATGCAGGGTTTGTTTCGCAATCCGCTGGCCGATCCTGGGCTGATTGGCGTGAGCAGTGGCGCGGCGCTGGCGGCGGGCATCACGATTGTGTTGGCGGCGAGCTTTATGCCTGAGCTGCCGCGCAAGCTGGGCAGCTGGACGCTGGTGCTGATGGCTTTTGCAGGTGGCTTGGCCGTGACTTCACTGATTTACGTGTTAGCGCAAAACGCAAGTGCTGGCTTGGGCACGAGCATGGCGCTGATGCTGCTCGCGGGCGTCGCGGTGAACGCGCTGGCGGGCGCAGGGCTAGGCTTTTTGAGCTTTCTGGCCACCGATGAGCAATTGCGCAGCTTGCAATTTTGGCTGCTGGGTAGCTTGGGAGGTGCGAGATGGAGCGCGGTGATCTTGGTCTCTTGCACGGTGGCGGCCTCGTGCATCGCCGCGCTGCTGCTTGCCAAGCCGCTCAATGCATTGGCCTTGGGCGAAGCGCAGGCGAGCATGTTGGGTGTGGAGGTGGAGCGGCTCAAGCGCATCAGCATCGTGATCACGGCGCTGGCCGTGGGCAGCGTGACGGCCACCACCGGCATCATTGGCTTTATCGGCTTGGTCGCGCCGCATGCGATGCGCCTCATGGTGGGCTCGGATCATCGGCTGGTGTTGCCCGGCTCTGCACTCTTGGGCGCTACTTTGGTGTTGCTGGCCGATGCGGTGGCGCGCACGATTGCCAAGCCGGCTGAGCTGCCGCTGGGTGTGCTCACGGCCTTTGTGGGCGTGCCTTTCTTTTTGCTGCTCTTGAGAGCGCAGCGCAGCCGGATTGTGCTGTGATGACTTTGCCAACCAGCCTGATTGAAGCCAAAGGCTTGGGGCTGCGCATTGGCGGGCAAAGCATCGTGGCACCGCTCGATAGCGTGTGGCAGGCGGGGCAGGTGTGCGCCATTCTCGGGCCCAATGGTGCTGGTAAATCTTCCCTGCTCTCGATGCTGAGCATGGAGCGGCCAATGAGCGCGGGCGCGCTCTCGATCAACGCGCGGCCTTCGGGCAGCTACAAGAGCGCAGAGCTGGCGAAATTTCGCGCGGTGATGCCGCAGGCCGCACAGGTGGCTTTTGATTTCAAGGTGAGCGAAGTGGTGGAGCTCGGGCGCTATCCGCATCGCTTAAAGCCCAGCCAAGATGAATCGCTAATCGCCGCTCGCGCGATGGCGCTCACGCAGGTGGAGCATCTTGCCTCGCGCGCTTTCAACACGCTCTCCGGAGGCGAGAAAGCGCGCGTGCATTTGGCGCGGGCGCTGGCTCAGATTTGGGAGCCGCAGCCTGCCGTGGGTAGCCGCTGGTTGCTGCTTGATGAGCCCACTGCCGCTTTAGATTTAGCGCATCAGCAAGCCGTGATGCAGACCGTGCGCCGCTGGGCGCTTGAGCAAAATGTAGGCGTAATTGCCGTGCTGCACGACGTGAATCTGGCGCTGCGCTATGCCGATCAAGTGATGGTTCTAGAAGGCGGGCGATGCGTAGCTGCTGGCGCGGCAAAGGCCGTGCTCACGCCAGATTTGATTCATCAGGTGTGGGGCGTGGATTGCAGCTATGCCACGCGCTCTGATGGAACGGTTTGTTTGCTGTTTTAGTGCTTTGCGCTTTCTGCTATTAATTACGTAGCGCTCTGCGCAGATTCCATGCCGGCGACTGACCGAAAAAGCTAAAAATACTCCCTGAAAAACGCGATTTAGGTGTTTGTAGTGCGGCGCTTTAATAATCTGTTTCAACCATTTTGATGATTTCTCTTGACTTTTAAATGCGAATCATTATCATTTACGAAAATCACCCGAAAGTATTCTCATGCTGTACGCCTCAACCGCCACATCACCATCTTTCAACAGCTCTACCTTCAGCCATCCCCGCGAATCATCACGGATGACCGCCCATGGCGGCAACGTAGCGGATGCACCGCCTCTTCCTAGCGAGAGCCTGCTGCGCGGCCACAAGACGGTCGAAATCATGCACAACGGCAGCCTCTACAAGCTCCAAGCTACCAAGCTCGGCAAGCTGATCTTGACCAAGTAAACCTCGCTCAGGGAACACACAACATGAACATCTCCTCAAGCGCAAGCAGTGTGAACGAATATGACATCAGCGGCCTAGAAGCCATGCTCGCTGGCACCCTTTGCCTCATGAGCGCTTATTCGCATTGCAATTGCAGCAACGAGAACAACCAAGGTTTGATCGGCCTGAAGATCGTCTCCAACCTCACCTGCCTGCAATACCAAAACAACCTCAGCCCCGAGTTTCGCCGCGTGCTCTCCAAAGTGTGCGAATCATGGCGGCAACACAGCATGCTCACGCACGCTGATCGCCCACAAGACGGCAACGCAAACGCCCCCAGCCCAGCCCTAGCACCTCTCTGGCACAGCGCGCCAGATCGCATGCAGTAGGAAAAGTACAACAAGAAATCAGCAATATTCACGGCGACGTCTTATTCTTTAATGCGAATCACTCTCATTTACGTTACAATACACCTATGATCATTTGCATCTGCCAACGTGTCTCAGACCGTGCCATCACCCAGATGGCGCGCTCCGGTGCTTCGTTTGACGATATCCAGCTAGAGCTCGGTGTGGCCACTCAATGCCGGGCTTGCGAAGGCTGTGCGCGCGAATTGCATGCGCAATGCCAAAGCGCTGCCACGGCTTACTGCCGCTCAGAAGGTATGCCAATGATCATGCCGCAGCCAAGCTCTCTCCGTCTTCAAGCTCAGGCTTGAAGAGCAGCTCAGCCAAACTCATTCACTCCCTGCTCGCGCAGGAATTTGCTTCATAGGCTGCTGCATGGCTTCGCGTCGTTTTTTTCGCCCTATTTCCAAACAAAACAAGCCACTCGCCGGCATAGAACCTGCGCAAGGTGCTATTAAATCGATAGTGACGCATACTTCACACGGTGTACCTATTTTGCCCATCGGCGCGATGCTACTCGCGGGCTCGCTCGGCATGCCCAATGCTTGGGCGCAAAGTGAAACCACACTCAAGCCCGTGATCGTGCGCGACACCGCTGAGCAAGGCAAAGACCAAATCAAAGTCAACCGCTCCTCCACAGCCAAGGGCAACCAGGAGCTGCGCGATATTCCGCAATCCATCACTGTCGTCACGGAAAAGCTCATTGACGATCGCAATCTCGACACGCTCAAAGAAGTGTTGCACAACACCGCCGGCGTCACTTTCCAAGCGGCTGAAGGCGGCGAGGAAGACATTCGTCTGCGCGGCTTCTCGCTCGCTGCCACAGGAGATATTTTTCTCGATGGAATGCGCGATCCCGCGTTTTACGAGCGCGATACGTTTAATCTAGACCGCGTGGATCTGCTGCGCGGCTCAGCCTCCATGCTGTTTGGGCGCGGGTCCACTGGCGGTGCAGCCAACCAGATCACCAAGCAACCCTCGCTCTATGGCGATAACGAAGGCAGCCTCACGCTTGGCAGCCACCAATACCGCCGCGCCACGGGAGATTTTAATTTCCGCTTGGGCGAATCTACCGCCCTGCGCGTTAACGCGATGCACACCACGGCGGATAACGATGGCAAAGGCAACGGGCTCGATAAAAGCGGCCTGGCTCTGGCCTTGCGCACGGGCATTGGCGAGCGGCATGAGTTCAATGTGAGCTTGTCTTATCTGGAAAATCGCAACCCGCGCATGAACTATGGCCTGCCCTGGCTGCCCGCCACAGCGCCATTCACAACGGCTACGCCGCGCAGCCTGATCCCCGGCATCGATCCCAGCAACTATTACGGCATGGACAGCGATTACAACGCAGGCTCAGCCACCATCCTCACCGCCGGGCATCTGCTGCGCGTCTCGCCCAAGACGGAGCTCAAAACGCAGATCCGCCGAGGCCTCTACACGCGTGATCAACGCGCCAGCGCCATTCGCTTCACCAGCGCGCCCACCACCAGCGCAGCCAATATTGGCCCCTCCACCCTGCTCAACCGCAACTTCAATCCCAAAATCCAGCAAATGGATGTGACTCAGTTGCAATCAGACTTGACGACGCAGTTTGAGGCAGCGGGCTTCAAACACGATTTGATCACTGGCATAGATTTCACGGTGGAAGACAAAGCCGTGCAAGCCGTGCGCTCCGGCACGCAGGGTGGCATCAACATCATCAAACCACCCATCACTTTGGGCGGTATCGTCACCGGCGGCAACAATTGGGTGGATGAGGATTCGCGAATCTTGCGCGATAGCAACAACTACCGTGCCAAAGGTGCCAGCATCTATGTGCAAGACATGCTGCACCTGAACAAGGAATGGAAGCTGATCGGTGGCCTGCGCTACGACAGCATGACGGGCAAATACAAGCAATTCAATATTCCACCCAATGCTGCAGGCCCAACGACCACCGTGGCCTATGAACAAAGGATCAGTGAGCTTTCCAAGCGCTTGGGTGTGCTGTATCAGCCCAACGCATTGCACTCCTATCACTTCTCCTATGGCACATCCTTCAACACCTCGGGCGACACCTATTCACTCAACTCATCCAACAAAGACGTGCCGCCCGAGCAAAGCCGCAACATCGAATTCGGCGCGAAGATTGACAGCGAAAACAAACGCTTCACCACACGCTATGCCGCTTTCTACGCAGAGAAATACAACGAGCGCAACACCGATACCGACAGCGCCGCCACCAGCCTGCTGGTCAGCGGCAAGCGCCACAGCGCCGGCTTGGAATTTGACATCACAGGCCGCATCACGCCGCAATGGGAAATCTTCGGCTCCACCATGTGGATACCGGTTGCAAAGGTGACGAAAGCTGCTGCTTGCCCGCCGCTGCCAGCGCAGTGCTTGCAAAGCCAGCCGGGAGAGCGCGAAGGGGATCGCCCCGGCTTGATCCCACGCTTTAGCGGCACGCTGTGGAACACCTACCAGCTCACACCCAAATGGCGCTTTGGCGCAGGCCTCAATTTCCGCAGCACGCAAAAGCCTGTGCAATCCGATATTCAAGCGCCCGGCTTTGCCACGCTTGATCTCCTCGCGGAATATCGCTTCAACGACACGTTCACCGTGAAAACGAATTTGAACAACGTGGCCAACAAATACTATGCAGACACTTTGTATCGCGGCCATTACGTGCCCGGCCAAGGCCGTGTGCTTCAAGTTAACATGACAGCTCGCTTCTAAAACCATCTCCCTTGCAAAGCCACCGCCATGCAACTTGTGATTTCCTCCGTGCTCTCAGCTGCTGATGTGGCTAAGGTGCTCAGCCTGCTTCGCAACGCGCCTGCCGGCGAAGGCTGGGTGGATGGCACGGCCACCTCTGGCCAGCAATCAGCGCAGATGAAAAACAACCAGCAGATGCCCGAGCACGGAAAAATCACCCAGCAGGCTCGTGAGATCGTGGTGAGCGGCATCAGCCGCCATCCAAGCTTCATGACGGCCGCCCTGCCGCGCCGCCTGTATCCGCCCAATTTCAACCGCTACTCAGGCGATGCCAACACCTTCGGCGCGCATATCGACAACGCCCTGCGCACCCTGCCCGGCGCACCTGGCTTTCTTCGCACGGATCTGTCATGTACTTTGTTTTTGAACGATCCGAGCAGTTACGAAGGCGGCGAGCTGGTGATTGAAGGCGCAGGTAGGGAGCAGGCTTATAAATTACCCGCAGGTAGCTTGACCCTGTATCCCGCCACCACCGTGCATCGCGTCAACCCCGTCACACGCGGCGAGCGCGTCGCCTGCTTCTTTTGGATCGAAAGCATGGTGCGCTCTTCGGAGCAGCGCGAATTGCTCTATGAGCTGGATATGACGATCATGGCGCAGCGCACTCGTGAGTTGCAAGCCGATGGCAAAGAATCCGCAGAATCTGTGCGGCTCACGGGCACGTATCACAACTTGCTGCGCATGTGGGCAACCCCTTAACTCTTGATGACTGCTACAACTCCCCTGCACAAACGCCCCGTCGCTATCGCCAGCGCGGTCGTGCTGCTGCATGTCGGCGGTTTGGCGGCGCTGCAAAGCGGGCTGATCGTGCGGGCGTATGAGATGGTTGTGCCAGTGGAGATGATCAGCCAAATCATTGAGCCACCCAAGCCAATGGCTCCCCCTCCGGCGCCAACACCACCTCCGCCGCCAGAGCCAGTGAAGGTGAACAAAGCCGTGCCTTTGCCTACCGCGCCACAACCCTTGGCCATTGCAGACCCAACACCTGCGCCCAACGCACCCGTGGCCACACCCGCACCGCCCGCCCCCCTGCCGCCGATCACAGCACCGCTCGCGGCAACTCCCTCCCCGGCTCCTGCTGCGCCCCCTGCGCCCGCTCCAGCCCCCAAGGTCGAACTCCCGCGCGCCGATGCTGATTACCTGAACAACCCCAAACCACCCTACCCACCCGTGAGCAAGCGTTTGGCTGAGCAAGGCCGTGTGATGGTGCGCGTGTATGTCGGCGCAGACGGCTCAGCACAAAAAGTGGAGCTCAACAAAAGCAGCGGCTTTGATCGGCTGGATGCCACGGCAGTGGCCACAGTCGCTCGCTGGCGCTTCAAGCCCGGCACGCGCGGCGGTGTGCCCGAGGCCATGTGGCATCTCATTCCCATCGATTTCGTTTTAGACAACTGATTTTTCTCTTGGAAACTTTATGAATCAAGCATTTGGACTCACTCAACTCTGGTCGCAAGGCGACTGGGTCACCCGCTTCGTCGCCCTGCTCTTGCTCATCATGTCGCTCGCCAGCTGGATGGTGATCATCACCAAGGCGCTGGCCATTCGCCGTGCCGCATCTCAGGCAAAGGCAGTCGAATCGTTTTGGCATGGCTCTGATTTAGCCGATGGTTTGAACAAGCTCGGCGGCGAAACGGACAATCCGTTTAGACAACTCGCCATCGAAGGCCGTGAAGCTGCAGCGCACCACCGCCAGCAAAGCAGCGCCACCAAACCTCAACTGCATGACACCATGGATATCTCCGACTGGATCACCCGCTGCCTGCGTAACAGCATCGACGAATCCATCGCCAAGCTGCAATCCGGCTTAGCCGTGCTCGCCTCCGTGGGCTCCACCGCTCCCTTCGTCGGCCTCTTCGGCACAGTCTGGGGCATCTATCACGCCCTACTCTCGATCGGTATGGCCGGCCAAGCCAGCATTGACAAAGTGGCGGGGCCCATCGGTGAAGCGCTGATCATGACGGCGCTCGGCTTAGCGGTCGCCATCCCCGCCGTGCTCGGCTACAACGCCTTGGTACGAGCCAACAAAGGCGTGACGCAAAAACTCAACCGCTTCGCGCATGATCTGCATGCGTATTACGTCACGGGCGCGCGTGTGGGCACAGGCGCTACTGCAAACGTCACCCCACTAAAAAAGGCATAAATCATGGCTTTTGGAACAACCGACGACACAGACGAAGTGATGAACGAAATCAACATGACCCCGTTGGTCGATGTGATGCTCGTTCTCCTCATCATCTTCATCATCACCGTGCCGGTCATGAAGCACGCCGTCAACATCGACCTCCCGCGAGCGACGAATCAACCGCAAGACGCCAAGCCTCAAACCATCCGCTTAAGCGTGGATGACAAGGGTCAGTATTTTTGGAACGAAACCCCCGCATCGGATGAGGCGGTACAGCTTCAGCTCATAGCGGCTGCGGCGCAAACCCCCCAGTCCGAGCTCCATATCCGAGGCGACAAAGCCGTGCGCTACGAGCGCGTGGCGCAGGTGATGGCAGCAGCCCAACAAGCCGGCATGAAAAAAATCGGCTTCATCACCGAGCCTGTGCGCTGATGCCTACAGAATTAGCAAGGCACGAAAATCGTTCACATTCGTGTGAGTCGGCCCGGTGATCACCAGATCATTCAGAGGCTCGAAGAAGCCTACTGCATCGTTGCGATCCATGTACTGATCGAGCTTCATGGCGAGGGCTGTTGAGCGCGCCAGCGTATCGGGCGCAACATAAGCGCCCGCATTGGCTTCTACGCCATCAATCCCATCTGTGTCTGCAGCGAGGCCGTGTATGCCTGCCATACCTTGCAGGCCAAGCGCTAAGCCCATGCAAAACTCACCCGCTCGGCCTCCCCGGCCACGCGGAGAGCCCACAGGCTGCTTTCGCACGGTCACAGTCGTCTCCCCGCCTGAGAGAATCACACAAGGCTTTTTGAAAGCACCGATGCCGCGGGCTACGCCTCGTGCCAAAGCTGCATGCACCTTGCCCACTTCGCGCGATTCGCCTTCGATTTCGTCACTCACGATATGGGCTTCAATGCCGGCTTCGCGCGCTGCGGCAGCAGCGGCCTCCAAAGATTGCTGGGGCGTGGCGATCAGATGCACTTCGTGCCCTGAGAAGCGAGGATCGCCGGGCTTGGGTGTTTCTAGTTTTCCGCTTTGTAAATCGGCTTGTATCGCCGCAGGCAAAGCAATACCGTAACGCTTCAAAATAGCGAGCGCATCAGCGCAAGTGGTGCCATCAGGCACGGTGGGGCCACTCGCGATCACGCTCACGTCGTCTCCGGGCACATCGCTGATGGTGAGGGTGACGACTCTTGCTGGCGCACAAGCTGCAGCAAGCCAGCCTCCTTTGATTTGCGAGAGATGTTTGCGCACACAGTTCATCTCAATGATGTTTGCGCCGCTATTGAGAAGCTCTTGGTTGATGCGCTGCTTTTCGCTGAATGCGAGGCCGTCGACTGGCAGCGTGAGCAAGGCTGAGCCGCCGCCCGAGATGAGGCAGAGCACGAGATCGTCTTTCGTCAAGCCCTTCGTGATGCTGAGGATGCGCTTGGCAGCAGCCAAGCCTGCCTCATCGGGCACAGGATGTGATGCTTCAACCACTTCGATGCGCTCACGCAAGCCCGTCGGTCGCGGCGGCGTATGACCATATCGGGTGACGACCAAGCCCGAGAGCGGCGCCTCTTGCGGCCAATGCGCCTCCACGGCCTGCGCCATCGCGCCACCCGCTTTGCCTGCGCCTAAAACCAAGGTGCGACCCCCACTTTCACGACTGGGAGGCGAAGGCAAATAGGCGGCGGTATTGTGCAAAGGCAAAGCGCGGCGCACGGCCGCTTGGTACAGATGCAGTAAAAATTCGCGCGGATGCGTCTGAGGATGGGGTGTGCTCATGGTGATGACATCAAGTGTGCAGCCATTGTGCCGCCATGCTTTGGCTAGAAGTTACGTAGTCGCCACAAAAGCGATGAATTCTCGTTATCTTGCCCATGCCTGCCACTGCACGGCGTTGGCCGCCCAACGTATTTGTATGCTCTGAGCCTGGCCGTAAAGCGCCGGCAGCGCCAGCTGATCTTGCAGCAATTGCCAAATAACTGCCGCATCACCGCCCGCAAAATCCAGCACCATAAAAGCTTGGCCTTCGCTAGAAAACACTTGAGCGCCCATCAAAGGCGTACAGCCTTGCAAAGCCTGCAAATGATCGGCCAGCCAACGCTGCGCATCCAACTGCCACCCCGCTTCATTTTCAAAACAAGCAGCCAGCCGCCAAGCATCTCCCTGCTTTTTGGCAGGCGCAGGCCATTTGCGATGCAGCCAGCGCTCATACTGCGTGCGCTGCACGATCTCAATGCTGCTGCGGCCAGCGGCGGCGTTCGTCAGTTCAGTCGCCCGCGCTTTAGGCTCGCCATGCTCAAAAGCCAAAAAATCATCAAGGCTGGCAAATTCATACATGCAAAAGTAATCTGGCGGCTGGCCTGCGAGCGGCTGCCTGCAACGGTACAACGTGGCTTGGCGCAGCTCGGGCGCGGCGAGCAGCAAATGCACATGATCCGCATACCAACGGCGCAAAGCGATGTGATTCTGATCTGTGCAGCGGGTACAAACGAGGTTGATGGCAAGCGGCATAATGATGAGAAATCGACAATATATTCCAACACGAAAACGATTGTGACATGAGCAAGCTCCGCAGCAGCCTTAGGCTGTTCTCGTCGTTCGTCTCCCCGGTCGTGATCGTGCTGCTCGTGGTGCTGATGCAGGCCATCTTGCTCGGTGTTTACTTCTATTTCGCTTCCCAAGACAAAATTCATATCGAGCCCGCAGAGATCGCTGTGTTGGCAGTGTATTCAGCGATTGCCATCGCAAGCGCTATCGCCATCGGTATCGCGAGGCATCGCTGGATGCAGCGGGAAGATCTGGTCAGGCAGCGGTTGCTGGATGTGATTGATGCGATCCCCGATCCCTCAGCTGTGCGCGATATG
This sequence comes from Comamonadaceae bacterium, assembly GCA_013297925.1. Lineage (GTDB taxonomy): Bacteria > Pseudomonadota > Gammaproteobacteria > Burkholderiales > Burkholderiaceae_C > JANMDU01. The sequence goes on along the minus strand of JAAFJC010000041.1, from coordinate 11,967 downwards.
AAGGGGCGCTACGTCTCTTGGAACAAGGCGGCCGAGAGCTACCATGGCATCAAGGCTGAACATGTATTGGGCAAGACGCCTTTTGAAATTTTCCCCAGAGACATCGCCCGCAAGCTTCTAGAGCTTGATGCGCAATGCAGCCTATCAAATAAAAAAGTGATTCAACGCGTGATCTTGCCGCCCCTTTATGGCAAAGGCCTGCGTGTTGTCAGCATCCATGTTGCGCCTGTGTTGTCATCGTCTAGCGAAGATGTGCGCGGCTTCGTCACCATCCTTCAAGACATCACCGAGCAAGAGCGTGAGTCCTCTTCGCTACGCCATTTGAGCAGTCAGCTCAAAATGGCGCTGGATACTTCGGGGTTTGGCAGTTGGATATGGGATTTAGAAAACAATATCGTGACCTACTCCTCACAATACAAAGCACTATTACGCTACGAGGGTGAGAATTTCAAGCAAGATTTTGATTTCTTATCGCGCATTCATCCTGGTGATTCAGAAATGGTGGTTACAGCTGCGAAGCACACTCTAAAAGCAGATACACCTTTTGATCAAGTCTACCGCCTGCGGTGTTTTGATGACGTGTATCGCTATTTCCATGCCAGTGGCGAATCCGCGCTAGATGACAAAGGCCGCCGCTATTTTTCAGGCTTGCTTTGCCCTCTGGATCGCACAGCGGATTAAATCTTTGCGTTGAGCTTAAAGGCAAGCAATGCATCGGCAAACGCCTGCCAATCACGCTCTTTCGCTGCATCTTTGGGCACAGCTTTAAACACACCCGCCGTAGCCAGATCCGCCACCCATTGCTGCTTGGCCGCAATCGCGCTTGTCATCAATGGCTCAAAGCCTGCTTCCTGCACCGTACGCGCGGATTCACGCATTTCCTCGGCCCGGCGCTTGCCATGCTGCACCACCCGACTGAAGAAATACGCGCCCTGCTGTTTCCAATCGATGCTCGGGAAGGTTTCTTGCAGCGTGGCAATCATCTCCTCTTCCACCCCGTAGAAGCGCGCCGTGCTGTAGCTCTCAATCACCAGAGCCTCCAGCCCTTTGATCATCACGCTGCGGCACATTTTGATGGCGCTGGCCACGCCTATTCTCTCGCTCACAGCTTTGGCATCTAACTCCCATTTTGATAGCAAACTCGCTAGATTTTCTCCCAGTGATCCCCCTAAAAGCATTGGAACTTGAATACCGTATGGCGGCACAGAGGTCATCACACCCGCTTCCACATACTGGCCGCCCGCTGCATCAATCAGCGCAGCGCACTTTTGCTTCGTACTGGGTGAGGCGGAATTGAGATCGAGAAACACTGTGCCAGCGCGGATGTGTTTCGCAGCCTCCTGAGCTACGGCTAAAGTGCTTGACGCCGTCACTGCTGAAATGATGAAGCTGCTCGCTGCGCACAGCGCCTGCATGCTCGCGCAAGCCTGCACGCCAGCTTGTTTGGCGTGGGATAGCTCCACGCCACCGCTAGCTTCATCTTTAAATTTCATATCCCAAGCGGCCATGCTTGTCACGCCATTCTTCGCCTTCAAGCCCGAGGCAAAAATCTTGCCCACTTCGCCGTAGCCGATGATGCCGATTCTGCTCAGATCCATGGTCACTGCTTCTCGATTTTGGCGCGCACAATCACATCGCTCCAGCGCTTGGTCTCGCTAGCCAACAAAGTGCCCAATACTTCGGGAGTACTGGCCTGCGCATCCACATTCAGCTCAGCCAGCTTCGCCTTGAGATCAGGAGAATTCAAAGCATCAGCCACCGCTTTATTCAGCCGCGCAATCACATCACGTGGCGTCTTCGCCGGCGCAGCCAGTGCATTCCAGCTCGAAGCCGTTGCGCCCGAAATGCCCGCTTGCGCCAAAGTCGGCACATCAGGCAGCTTGGCCGCACGCCGATCGCCCATCACCGCCAGCGCCCGCACGGCTTTGGCATTGATCTGCCCCATCATCGGCCCGAGGATTTCCACCGCTGCATCCACCGTGCCGCCGCGCAGCGCCGTGATCACATCCGGCGTGCCGCGAAACGGCACCACAGTCCAATCCAAATTGCCCGCCGATTCAATCAGCCGCGCCGCCAAATTCTGCGTGGAGCCAATATTGATCGTGCCCACATTGAGCTTGCCCGGATTAGCGCGCGCAAACGCAATCAGCTCTTGCATCGTCTTGAATTTGCCATCTTCGGCTGCCACCACTGCAATATCAAAAGTCCCCAGCGTAGAAATCGGCGCAAAGTCCTTTTGCGCATCAAACGGCAGGCTCTTGAACAACCCCGTGCTCACCGCCGTGCCGTTGCTCATGAGCAGCAGCGTATGCCCATCCGCATCGGCCTTCGTCACCATCTCCCCAGCAATGATCCCACCCGCGCTCGGCTTGTTATCCACAATCACACTCTGTCCCAAACTCTCAGAGAGCTTTTGCGCCACCGCCCGAGCCGTCAAATCCGCCACGCCACCTGCGCCGAAGGGCACGACGATTTTGATGGGCTTACTGGGAAAGCCTTGCGCCCAACTGCTGCCTGCGGCAAGCGCTGTGAGAGCGAATAGAAATTCTTGACGATTCATGCGGGTCTCCTGAAGGAATTATTCTCACAGAAGACGCCAAGCTTAGCTAAGCAAGCTGATATTGCGGATTTCGTTAGCCGAGCTCAAACACCGCTATGCTCTCCACATGTGCTGTATGCGGGAACATATTGATCACACCAGCTGCCGTGCAGCGGTAGCCGGCTTGATGCACGAGCAAGCCGGCATCGCGAGCCAATGTAGAGGGGTTGCAGCTGACATAGACGATGCGCTGAGGTGGTTGCCAATCGTCGATGTTGACAGGCTGCGGCGCGGGCTGGCCCTCTTCTGCTTCAGGCAGATTTCCCAAACGCTGCTGATGAATTTGCGCCAAGGCTTTGGCGAGTGCGAATGCGCCTTCGCGCGGAGGATCAATCAGCCAGCGGTTGGCGTAGCCATCATCCACCAGCATTTGGCCGGTCATCTCAAATAGATTACGCGCTACAAAATCAGTAGCTGCTTGCGCAGGTTTTATGCCGGCGAGAGACTGTTTTTGCTGTAAATTCTGCTCTGCGTTTGCCTTAGCTCTTGCCACCAGCGTATCGCTGCCCTCAATGCCCAGCACCTCACGTGCGAGCGTGACCAGTGGCAGCGTGAAATTGCCCAAGCCGCAAAACCAATCGATCACGCGATCTGTTTTTTGTACGTCAAGCAGGCGAAGAGCGCGGGTGACAAGGACGCGGTTGATATGCGGGTTGACCTGCGTGAAATCTGTGGGCTTGAAGGGCATGGTGATGCCGAATTCCGGCAAGGCGTAGGAAAGCACTCGCTCGTCCACCCAACCCCGTTCGGGCTGAGCTTGTCGAAGCCCCATCTGCCCTTCGACAAGCTCAGGGCGAACGGGAGGATCAAGCAGCTTCACCGTCTCTGGCCCTTTAGATTGCAGCCACCATTGCACACCATGCAAAGCGGCAAACGCCCGCAGCTTCGCCACATCGCCCTCTGAGAGTGGCTCCAAATGCCGCAACACCAGCGCCGTGACTTCATCACCGCAAGCCAGCTCAATCTGCGGCAGCGTCTCGCGCGCATCCATGCCTTTGATCAGCGCGCGCAGCGGCAGCAGCATCGCGCTCACATGCGGCGGCAGCACCACGCAGGTTTGCATATCGGCCAAATAGCGACTCGCACGCTCATGAAAACCGATCAGCACTTCATCTTTCTTGCGCACATAGCGCATAGAAAGCCGCGCCCGATAGCGATAACCCCAATCCGGCCCTTGGATCGGGCGCAGCACGAGCTCGGGCTTCACCTTGCCCAAATGCCACAGCTGATCTTCCAGCGCCCGCTGCTTGATCGCCACCTGCGCCGAAGGCTCTAGATGCTGCATCTTGCAGCCACCACAAGCTCCCACATGCAGGCCGAAATGCGGGCAAGCGGGCTGCACGCGCAGGCTGCTCGTTTTGTGAATCGCCACCAGATCAGCAGCTTCCCAATTGTTCTTGCTGCGCCGCGTGATGGCCGTGACGCGCTCGCCGGGCAAAGCGCCATCAATGAACACCACCTTGCCATCCTCAGCCCGCGCCACGCCCTGCGCTTCGATATCGAGCGAGTCAATCACATACTCTTTGGGCGCAGGCTCTGGCCCCTTCACTTTATTTCTTGCCATCAAAGCTTCCAGTCATTCCGTCATTCAAGCGCAGCGAAATCATTTCGTCATTTCTTCCCGGTAGAGCCATACCCACCCTCGCCCCGCTCCGTAGGCGGAAACTCCTGCACCACATTGAACTGCGCCTGCGCCACCGGCACAATCACCAGCTGCGCAATCCGCTCCAGCGGCTCAATCGTGAAAGCAGTTGGCGAACGATTCCAAGCGCTCACCATCAGCTGGCCTTGGTAATCACTGTCAATCAATCCCACGAGATTGCCCAGCACTATGCCGTGCTTATGCCCCATGCCTGAGCGTGGCAGGATTAATGCGGCGTAATTCGGGTCTTTGAGCCACATGGCAATGCCCACCGGGATGAGCTGCCAGGCGTTGGGTTGGAGCGTGAGCGGTTCGTTGAGACAGGCTCTGAGGTCTAGCCCTGCACTGCCTTCTGTGGCGTAGGCGGGGAGATTGTTTTTTAGACGCTCGTCTAGGATTTTGATATCGACTTTCATGGGTTCTCTTGAGGTTTTTTAATACCGGACGCAGAGGGCGCAAAGGTTACGCAGAAGACGCAGAAAAAACCAATACAAGAAATACGAAAAAGAATATGGTTTTGTATTTCAACTGATTCTGAATTTTTTTGTCTTTTTTTCTTCTGTATTTTTTGCGTCTTTTGCGTAACCTTTGCGCCTTCTGCGTCCGGAATTTGGTATTTGGTATTGGTCTTTCACTTCAACCGAGCAGCAATCTCAGCCACCAGCAACCGCGCCAATTGCAGCTTAGGCGCTCTTTCAATCTGCTTCACGCCTTGCTCATCCACCAGTAGAAAAGCATTGTCATCCTGCCCAAACGTACTCGGCCCGATGTTGCCTACCAGCAGCGGCACGCCTTTGCGGATGCGCTTGGCTCGTGCATTCGCTTCTAAGTCTTCACTCTCAGCCGCAAAGCCCACGCAGTACAGCTCGCCCTTTTTCGCACGATCTGATTTTGCTACAGTCGCCAAAATATCCGGGTTCTCCACAAACTGAAGCTGCGGCGTTTTCCCCGAGCCGTCTTTCTTGATTTTCTGCTCCGCCGCATTCGCGGGCCGCCAGTCTGCCACAGCAGCGCATGCTATAAATACATGAGCACTCTGCGCAGATTCTGTGCCGGCGACCAGCATATTTTGCGCAGATTTCACGTCAATTCTTGAGATGCCACGCGGCGTAGGCACATGCACAGGCCCTGCAATGAGCGTCACCTCCGCGCCCGCCTCACGCGCCGCCCGCGCAATCGCAAAGCCCATCTTGCCACTCGATAAATTCGTGATCCCGCGCACCGGGTCAATCGCCTCATACGTTGGCCCCGCCGTCACCACCACATGTTTGCCCGCAAGCAGTTTCGGCTGAAAAAACGCGATCACTTCTTCCAGCAATTCGGCCGCTTCCAGCATGCGCCCATCGCCCGTCTCACCGCAAGCCTGAAAGCCCGAGCCCACGCCAAGCAGATACGCGCCATCAGATGCGAGCTGCTGCAAATTGCGCTGCGTGGCTGGATGGCTCCACATTTCGCGGTTCATCGCAGGAGCAATCAAAAGTGGGACAGGCTTCGCGCCGCCCTGCACAGAATCCTCACGCGGCCGCGCCAAACACATCAGCGACAACAAATCATCCGCCCGCCCATGCAAGAGCTTGGCCATAAAATCCGCACTCGCCGGCGCGATCAAAATGCAATCCGCCTCCCGCGAGAGGTTGATATGCGGCATGTTGTTTTCTTCGCGCACATCCCACTGGCTGGTATACACCGTGCGAGTGGAGAGCGCCTGCATAGTCACCGGCGTGATGAACTGCTCCGCCCCTTCAGTCATAACGACCTGCACCGTCGCCCCCTCTTTGATCAACGCCCGACACAGCTCCGCCGCCTTGTAGCAAGCGATGCCGCCCGAGAGGCCAAGGACAATGTGTTTACCTGTGAGAGATTGCATGATGAACCTATGCGCGCTATGCCGTTACAGGCGCGCGCCACACGGTTTTGCCGCCGCTGGCTTTGTCGATTTGCTTGAGTACATCTTCATGCGCGGCGAGCTCGGCTTCGCTGGGTTGGAGGACGATGAGCTCTAGGGCTGAGAAATCGGCTTTAACTGCGCCTGCGCCGCTGCTGGCGCTTGCGCTGTGAGAATCGATCAGCAGGGCATCTTGGCCGCGCGTGAGGTTGATGTACACCTCAGACAGTAATTGCGCATCGAGCAGCGCGCCGTGCAAGGTGCGGTTGGAATTGTCTACGCCCATGCGCTCGCACAAAGCATCTAGGCCGTTGCGCTTGCCGGGATAGAGGTCTTTGGCCATGGCCAAGGAATCAGTGATTTTGCTAACGTGCGTACTGAATTTGGGCAGGCCGATGCGCTGCAATTCAGCGTCAAGAAAGCCCACGTCAAACGGCGCGTTGTGGATGATGATTTCTGCGCCTTTGACAAAAGCCAAGAACTCTTGCGCTATTCCTGAGAATTTAGGTTTATCGGCGAGGAATTCTGTTGTGAGTCCGTGGACGCGCAACGCGTCTTCATGGCTGTCACGCTCAGGGTTGATATAGCAATGAAAATCGTTGTTCGTGAGCTTGCGGCTGATCATCTCGACGCAAGCCAAATTGAGAATGCGATCCCCGCCTGCGGGGGAGAGGCCGGTGGTTTCGGTGTCTAGGAAGATTTGGCGCATGGATGGTATGTTAGCTGCAAAAATTCAAATTCGAATACCGGACGCAGAGGGCGCAAAGGTTTCGCAGAAGACGCAAAAGAATACCAAGAAGAAATACAAAGGTTCAGAAAGGAAACTGTAGCAATTAGAGTCTTTTTGACTTTACTTTCTGTTTTCTTTTCTGCGTCTTCTGCGTAACCTTTGCGTCTTCTGCGTCCGGTATGGGTATTCGGTCTTCGATCTACCTAAGAAAAATCAGTGATTCTCTTTCGCATGATTGATCGTATAGCGCGGAATCTCTACGACCAGATCTTTTTGAGCCACAAATGCTTGGCACGATAATCGCGAATTCGGCTCCAGCCCCCAAGCGCGGTCTAGCAAATCTTCTTCGTTTTCATCGAGCTCATTGAGGGAAGCAAAGCCTTCGCGCACGATGATGTGGCAAGTGGTGCAGGCGCAGCTCATGTCGCAGGCGTGTTCGATGTTGATGCCGTTGTCTAAGAGCACTTCGCAGATGCTATCGCCCGCGTTGGCTTTGAGCTCGGCGCCTTGCGGGCAAATTTCGACGTGGGGGAGGATTTTGATGATGGGCATATATAGCTGGCCGGCTTAGGGCTAGGTAACGCGAAAAACGCAAAAATGACGCGAAAAACGCGAAAAAAATCTATTGATTGATACAAACATCTTTTCTCTTTTTAGCGCTTTTCGCGATCTTTTCGCGCTTTTCGCGTTACCTAGTGTCTTCATGAGGGAAAAGACTCAATCGTTTTGCCCGACAGTGCCCGAGCAATACCGGCATTCATGCGCTCGGCGGCGAAGGCTTCTGTGCCGTCGGCCAGGGCTTTAGTGGCGGCTTCCACTTTCGCAGCATCTTCGAAGGCCTTGCCCGCTAAGGTGGCTTCGATCAAGGCGTCGATGTTTGCGCGATCCTCAACGGAGAGCAAATCGCCATCGGCGGCCAAAGCTGAGCGCGTGGCGAGCACCATGCGGTCGGCTTCTAGACGGGCTTCTGCCAAGGCGCGAGCGGCCATGTCTTCTTGAGCCGTGCCGAAGCTGTCTTGCAACATACGGGCAATCTCATCGTCGCTCAGGCCGTAGCTGGGCTTGACATCAATGCTCGTCTCGACGCCGCTGATCTGCTCTTTGGCATCGACTTTGAGCAACCCATCGGCATCAACGGTAAACGTCACGCGGATGCGCGCTGCGCCGGCCACCATGGGCGGGATGCCGCGCAATGTGAAGCGGGCGAGGCTGCGGCAATCTTTCACGAGATCGCGCTCGCCTTGAATCACATGCAGGCTGAGCGCGGTTTGGCCGTCTTGATAAGTGGTGAAATCCTGAGCCATCGCGGTGGGAATCGTCGTGTTGCGCGGGATGATGCGTTCAGATAGGCCGCCCATCGTCTCGATACCGAGGCTCAGCGGAATCACATCGAGCAGCAGCAAATCGCCTTGCGGATTATTGCCGGCGAGTTGGTTAGCTGAGATAGCTGCGCCGAGCGCAACGACTTCATCGGGGTTCAGATTGTTGAGCGGCGGTTTGCCGAAGAACTCTGCAACTGCGCGCTGCACCTGCGGCATGCGCGTGGAGCCGCCGACCATGACGACGCCTTGAATATCATCCTTCGTGAGCTTGGCATCGCGCAGTGCTTTGCGCACAGCTTGCATGGTCTTGGCCGTCAGATGCGCTGTGATCTGCTCAAAATCAGCCTTTTTGATACTAAATTCACCACTAGCCGGCATAGAATCTGCGCTGAACGCTATTGAATCTGCAGCAGACAGTTGCTCTTTGATCTGCCGAGCTTGCGCTTTGATTTGCGCTTTTTCAGCAGCCGTATCCGCCGTCTTGCCCAATTGCGCGAGGATGAATTCGGCCAAGGCTGCGTCGTAATCATCACCACCGAGCGCGGAATCTCCACCTGTAGAGAGCACTTCAAAAACGCCTTGCGAGAGCCGCAAGATCGAGATGTCAAAGGTGCCGCCGCCCAAGTCATACACGGCATACACGCCTTCTGAGGCGTTATCCAAACCATAGGCTACCGCAGCAGCCGTCGGCTCGTTGATCAAGCGCAGCACATTGAGGCCAGCGAGCTGCGCGGCATCTTTGGTGGCTTGGCGCTGCGCATCGTCAAAGTAAGCGGGCACAGTGATCACCGCGCCATAGATCTCTTCGTCAAACGTGTCTTCCGCTCGGAAGCGCAGCGTGGCGAGAATCTCTGCGCTCACCTCCACCGGCGATTTCGGCCCATGGAGTGTTTCGATCTTCACCATGCCTGGTTCGGCGATCAATTTGTAGGGCAGCTTGTCCACGCCTTCAATATCGTTCAAACCGCGCCCCATGAGGCGCTTGACAGATGCTATGGTATTCGTAGCATTCTGCGCAGTATTTTCGTCGGCGAGATAACCAATTTGTCTTTTACTCTCAGGTAAATATCTCACTACGCTTGGCAGAATCACCCTGCCCTCATCATCCGGCAAACACTCCGCCACGCCATTGCGCACGGAGGCGACGAGCGAATGCGTCGTGCCCAGATCAATGCCAATCGCAATGCGCCGCGCATGCGGATCAGGGCTTGCGCCAGGTTCGGAGATTTGCAGGAGAGCCATGTATTGGTTTTAATGGATGTGAAAGATTTTTTTGGACGCAGAGGACGCAAAGGTTTCGCAGAGGGCGCAGAAGAAAACAGCCAAATTTTGAATTTTCTTTTTTGCGTTTTTTGCGTAACTTTTGCGTCCTCTGCGTCCGGTATTTGGTTTTTTACAAGCTCTATTGTCCCAAAAGCTCAAAGCGTCTCTCAATGTCCGCTTGGAATTTCTGGATAAATAAAAGGGCTCTTACGGCTTGGGCGGCGGCGGGGTAGTCTTTGGATTGATCGATCAATTGCTCTGCTTTTGATAGCTGCTCGCGCAATATTTCTGCCGCCTGCTGGCTGATTTGATCTAAATTCTCTTCTGTAGATGCTTCATCCAACGCCTCGCGCAGCTCCATTTGCTGCATGAGGAAGGCTGCGGGCATGGCGGTGTTATTTTCTGCGTTGATCGGCGCGCCATGCAGCTCACAAAGGTAGGCGGCGCGTTGCACGGGGTCTTTGAGGCGTTGATAGGCCTCGTTGATGCGCACGCTCCATTGCATGGCGATACGCTGGGCGGCTGTGCCTTGGGCAGCAAATTTGTCAGGGTGAGCTTCGCGCTGGAGTTCTTTCCAACGGGTGTCGAGCGTGGCGCGGTCTTGGGCGAATTGCTCGGGGATTTGAAAGAGCTGGAAGTCGGTGGCGTTGAGGTTCATAGCGAGGAAAAAGGGTGCCAGCTAGGTAACGCGAAAAACGCAAAAAGAACGCGAAAATCGCGAAAAGATTCTTGAAGTTTTTTTGCGCTTTTCGAATCTTTTTTGCGTTTTTCGCGTTACCTAGTTCTCTTCATCACACACGGAATGATTCACCGCAGCCGCACTTGTCGCGCTCATTCGGGTTATTGAAACGGAAGCCTTCGTTCAAACCTTCGCGCACGAAATCTAGTGTGGTGCCGTCGAGGTAGGCCAGGCTTTTCGGATCGACCATGAGCTTGATGCCTTCTGTCTCGAAGAGTGCGTCTTCGGGGGCGATTTCATCGACGTATTCGAGTTTGTAGGCCAGGCCTGAGCAGCCGGTCGTCTTCACGCCCAGGCGCACGCCGACACCTTTGCCGCGTTTGGCGAGGTATTTGGTGACGTGTTTGGCAGCGGCGGGGGTTAGGTTGACGGGCATGATTTTTACGTGGGGGCGCTTTGCACTTCGACAAGCTCAGTGCGAACGGTAGGAGGCGATGAGCTTAGGCCGCAACAGCAGCCGCATGCTTTTGCTTGTAATCGGAAATCGCGGCTTTGATCGCGTCTTCGGCCAAGATGGAGCAATGGATTTTCACGGGGGGCAAGGCGAGCTCTTCGGCGATTTGGCTGTTTTTCAAATTGCCGGCTTCTTCGATGCTTTTGCCTTTGACCCACTCGGTGACGAGGGAGCTGGAAGCTATGGCTGAGCCGCAGCCGTAGGTTTTGAAACGTGCGTCTTCAATGATGCCCGTGGCAGGGTTGACCTTGATTTGCAGCTTCATCACATCGCCGCAGGCGGGCGCGCCGACCATGCCGGTGCCGACCGAATCATCGCCTTTGTCGAACGAGCCGACGTTGCGGGGGTTTTCGTAGTGATCGACTACTTTGTCTGAATAAGCCATGATGTTTACTTCTCTGAAATTAATGTGCTGTCCATTGGATCGTGCTGATGTCGATCCCTTCTTTGTACATATCCCACAAAGGCGACAAATCGCGCAGCTTCGCGACGTTGTGCTTAATCGTGGATATCGCAAAATCAATTTCTTCTTCGGTCGTCCAGCGGCCAATCGTCATGCGCAATGAAGAATGCGCCAACTCGTCACTGCGGCCAAGGGCGCGCAATACGTAGCTAGGCTCAAGAGAAGCCGATGTGCAAGCCGAGCCAGAAGATACAGCCAAGCCTTTGATACCCATGATGAGCGATTCACCCTCAACATAGTTAAAGCTCATGTTGATGTTGTGAGGCACGCGTTGCGTTTCGTGGCCGTTGATAAACACTTGCTCAATGCCCTTCAAGCCATTCATCAAGCGCTGCTGCAAAGCGGTGATGCGCTTGTTTTCTTCGTGCATGTCTTCTTTGGCGATGCGGTAAGCCTCGCCCATGCCGACGATTTGGTGCGTGGGCAGCGTGCCGCTTCTCATGCCGCGCTCATGGCCGCCGCCGTGCATTTGCGCTTCGATGCGGATGCGCGGCTTGCGGCGCACATAGAGAGCGCCGATGCCTTTGGGGCCATAGGTTTTGTGAGAGGTGAGGCTCATCAGATCCACGGGCAAAGTCGTCAAATCAATGTCCACACGGCCTGTGGCTTGCGCTGCATCCACATGGAAAATCACGCCTTTTTCACGGCAGATTTTACCAATGGCAGCGATGTCTTGGATCACGCCAATTTCGTTGTTCACGAACATGACGCTGGCCAAAATCGTGTCCGGCCGGATCGCGGCTTTGAAGGCTTCGAGATCGAGCAAGCCATCGGCCTGCACATCCATATACGTGACTTCAAAGCCTTGGCGCTCGAGCTCACGCATGGTGTCGAGCACGGCTTTGTGCTCGGTTTTCACGGTGATCAGGT
>JAAFJC010000040.1 GCA_013297925.1 Comamonadaceae bacterium | reverse complement strand
GACAAGCACGACTTACCGTTGCATGTACTGCCCGCCTAGGGCATCAGATATCCATAAATATCCGCAAATATCCAATTCCATCCATTTAAAGTAGTAACCGTAACTCGGCAGCCGCAGCTTGCATCTGCGCCAGATAAGCCTTTTGCAGCGCATCGCTTGATCTTGGGGGCTGTTGTTGCGGGTTGGTAAGCACGAGATTCATCGCGGCGACGACTCGGTTTTGGGAGTCTCGCAGGGGCACGGCTAGGGCATAGACGCTGAGTTCGTGTTCTTGGTGGACTTCGCTGTAGCCGCTTGCGGCGGCCTCTTGGATGAGGCGGCGCAGGTCTTTGGTGGCTGTGATGGTGTGTGCGGTGAACTTGGCGCGTTCGGTGGTGGCGAGGTATTGCTTGAGCTGGGCGGGCGGGAGCTGGGCGAGGAGGATGCGGCCTGTGCTGGTGGCGAATGCGGCTAGGCGCGCGCCGAGGTTGACGCCGTAGGGCAGCGCGAGGCTCTCCATGCGGTGCTCGCCGCTGCGGGCGACGATGACGGCTTGGTCTCCATCCAATACTGCCACCGAGAAGGCTTGGCCGGTTTGCATGGCGAGGCGATTGAGCGTGGGTTGGGTGACTCTGGGCAAACGTGCGGACGCTAGATAGTTGCCGGCTAGCCGGAGTACGCGGTGGGTAAGCCAATAGTTTGGGGAGCGCGCGCCCTCTTCTGCTTCTAAATAACCCAAGGCTTGCAGCGTGAGCACATGGCGGCGGGCGGCGGCGCGGGTGAGGCCTGCCCTTAAGGCGATTTGCGTGACTGAGAGGCGCTGGCGCTCGGCGGAAAAGCTTTCCAATACGGCAAAGGCTTTGGCAGCGCCTTCGATCCAATCGGCGGGGTTGACGGTTTCGTTAGGTGCGGATGATGCAAGCATTGCGCGATTATCGCGCAAAATGCTTAATCACCGCGCAATGACGCCTTCTATGATGCTCCTTCATGTCGCCCTGCTTTTAAGCTAACGCATCACTAAAACCTGGAGACATACATGCGCACTCAAGTCGGCATCATCGGCGCTGGCCCAGCAGGTTTGCTTCTCGGGGCACTGCTCTCCAAAGCGGGCATTGACAACACAATAGTCGAGCGGCAAAGCGGCGAGTATGTGCTTTCGCGCATTCGGGCAGGGATTTTGGAGCAGACCACCGTGGATGCGCTGATCTCTGCTGGCGTGGGCGAGCGGCTTTTGAAAGAAGGCATTCCGCACGAGCACCTGAGCCTCTCTTTCGCGGGGCAGCTTCACACGATTGACCTGCCCAAGCTCACGGGCGGCAAGACGGTGACGGCTTATGGGCAGACGGAGGTGACCAAGGATTTGATGGATCACCGCTTAGCTGCCGGGCGGCAGACGGTGTATGAAGCGAAGGATGTGAGCTTGCATGATTTGACGACTGCGAAGCCGCGCATTCGCTTTACGAAAGACGGCACAGAGCATGAGATTGAATGTGACTTCATCGCGGGCTGTGACGGCTTTCATGGTGTCTCGCGGCAGAGCATTCCGAAGGAGAAGTTGCAAGAGTTCTCCCGCGAGTATCCGTTTGGCTGGGTGGGTGTGCTCGCTGATGTGCCGCCCGTATCGCCGCATGCTGTGATTTACGGCAACAGCCCCGATGGCTTTTCGCTCTGCTCGATGCGCAGCATGACGCGCAGCCGCTATTACGTACAATGCCCGATCACAGACAAGGTGGAAGACTGGAGCGATGCGCGCTTTTGGGATGTGTTGCGCAGCCGCTTGCCGGCTGAGACGGCGAACGCCATCATCACTGGCCCTTCGATTGAGAAAAGCATCGCGCCTCTGCGCAGCTACGTGAGCGAGCCCATGCGCTGGGGGCAGCTCTTTTTGGCGGGCGATGCGGCGCATATCGTGCCGCCCACGGGAGCCAAGGGCTTGAATCTGGCAGCCAGTGATGTGAGCATGCTGGCGCAGGCTTTTGCGCAACACTATGCTGAGAAAAGCAATGAAGGCATTGATGGCTACTCAGCCCGCGCTCTGCGCAAAATCTGGCGCGTTGAGCGCTTTAGCTGGTGGCTCACCAGCCTGATGCACCGCTTCCCCGATACCGAAGGCTTTGGCCAGCGGGTACAGGAAGCGGAGCTGGATTACTTGATGAACTCTGTGGCTGCGCAGACGACGCTGGCGGAGAACTATGTGGGGCTGGCCGGATAGCTTATTTGGCATCCGCAGGCATATCGCGCGGCGCTTGCATTTGCGCATCCACCGCTTGCTTGACCTGCTGCTGAATTTGCTGCACTTGCTCGCGCTGAGTAGCCGCAGGTGATGCTGCAGGCGAAGCAGAAGGCGGTTGCAAAGCAGGAATCGGCGCGGTGGTGGCAGCCATCTGCTTTTTCACCAAGCTGCCGACGATGAGCAGCACGATGACCAAAGACAAAATTCCAAAAACGGCTCGCATGATGCTGCATTCCTCTCAGTTGAATCACTATCAAAATAATAGCTTCTCGCGCAGTATCTATGCCGGCGACTGGCCATTTTCTTCTTCAAACTGGCGCTTTTAGCTCTCTCATCCAACGCGCAAGCGCCTGCTCTTGCGCATTGCCCTGCTCGTACATTTCCAGCATCTTGGCCTGAGCTTCTGGGCGATGCTGATTGATCTTGATTTTGCATTCGAGCGAGACCACTTCGAGCTCAAAAGCCACAATACCCATCAGCATTTTGTGCTGATACTCTTGGCCTAAATCAATCCATTGCTGCCTATACGGCGGCTCATGATCGCCGATGAGCGTTTTGAGCAAGCGGTCTTTCGCTTCGGGCTCTTCGATCAAACTGGCTTTGACCTTGCAATGCACCGCAAGGTAATTCCAAGTGGGCACACGCGCCAAATCAGGATAGACCTTGGGCGACATATAGGCCTGCGGCCCCATGAACGTGACCAAGGCTTCTGAGCGAGCGGCAAGGTATTTCCAGTGGGGATTGGGTTTGGCAACATGGCCTAGCAATTTCCAACCCTCACCTTCTTCAATCAAATGCAAAGGCAGGGGCGTGACGTAGGGGAAGCCAGTGTCGTCATTAGAAATCAGCGAGGCAAACGGATGCTCGCGCACGATGCGCGCGGCAAGTGCGCGATCTTGGCTTTTGTTGAAGTGCGGTGGCAGATACATGCTGCGCAGTTTATCGCGTCACGATGGGAAACGTGCCGGGCGCTTTATCAATCAAGCTGAAGAATTTCACCAGATCGATTTTGCTGCCAGTCACTTTGAGATCATCACTGAGCAGCGTATCCTTCGCGCCCGCTGTACCGGCAATCACTTTGTTCAAAATGCCGCGCGTGAGACTGAGCGTGGCATTGGCATCGCTCGCTGCTGGCGCGGCTTTGAAATGCATCACCGAGTTTTCCAGCCAGAGCACATAGCTTTCTTTCGTATCCGTCAGCTGCAAATTGATTTTGAGATTTTTGCCTGCCGCGTCTGGCCCTTTGATGGAAGCGGCCATGGCCTCTAGGAAGCGCTCGGTGGGCACTTGGGTGAGCAAGTCCATCGCATTGGCTTTAGATACGCCCACTTTCGGCGGGCCTTCGCGCAGCTCCATGGCGGCGGTGAGGTAGGCATTGCGCCAAGTGGCGGCTTCGCTCATGTAGCCCATTTGATCGTAGGTTTTGGCGAGCAGGGTTTTGGCGGCATCGTTTTTGCCATCGGCCATCACGGCATGGCTCAGGAGCTCAGCCGCCCAGCGGAAATCACCTTGGTCGTAGGCTTGGTTAGCAGCGGCGAGGGCTTTGTCTGCGCCGATCAAGGCCATGTAACGCTTGCCAGCTTCTATCGGCGCATGAGGATTCAAGTTGGCTGGGTTGGCATCGTAGAAGCCGAGATAAAACTGATACACCGCCTTCACGTTGTGCCGCAGATCGCCATAGTAGCCGCGTGCGCCGAGATGCTTTTGCAGGCTATCGGGGAGCTTGATGGCATCCGCAATCTCGCGGGGCCCCAAGCCTTGGTTCATCAGGCGCACGGTTTGATCGTGCGTGTATTTGTAGACATCGCGATGCACGGTGATGAATTCACGGATGCGATCGTTGCCCCAAATGGGCTGGTTGTGTTGGCCGATGTAGATTTCGGTGTTGCCTAGGTTATCCAGCGCTTGCTGCAGATAGCGTGACCATTGCAGCGCGTCGCGGGCTTTGGCGCCGCGAATCGGCAGCAGGTTGTGCATGGTTTGCGAGAGGATTTCTGCGCCGTTGTAGAGCTTCTTCTCGGGGATGCTGAAGGTCATCTCGGCGGGGCATTCGGCGCCCGGCACGTTGTGGAAGACAAAATCTACGCCATCGAGCTGCATTTGCTGCGCAGATTTGACGATGATCCAATTGGGATGCAACACACCCACCGAGCCATACACCACGTCCTTGCCGAGCCCGGTATCCACACTGCCTGTGACCGAGCGCGGCAGATTCTTGCCAAACTGATACATCGAGCGCCGCCCCATCGCAGTGCCGACCATCACGTTTTCACTGGTAGCCTCTTCCATGAAGCCAAACGATGCCACGATAGGAATCTTGCGATCTGCCGCTTGTTGAGGTGTCAATACCCCCAAGCTGCCGCCGAAATGATCGACGTGGGCATGGGTGTAGATCAAGGCAGAAACAGGTTTGTCGCCTAGGTGTTTTCTGGCGAAAGCCAATGCATACTCCGCAGACTCTTTGGCCGAGAGTGGATCGACCACGATCCAGCCCGTCTTGCCTTCAATGATCGTCATATTGGCCATATCAAAGCCGCGCAATTGCCATACGCCATCGGTCACTTTGAACAAACCGATTTGAGAATTGCGCTGCGCATGCGCCCATAGACTGGGATTCACCGTGGCGGGCGCTGCACCTTTGACGAAATCGAAGGCTTCAAAATCCTTGAGCACCGTGCCATTCGCTGCCAATATTTTCCCGCTTGGCTTGGCCATGAAGCCGCGTTGGGCGTCGGCCATGAGCTGCGCGCCATCAAGCGGAATGTCTTTTAGCAAAGCATCGGTATAGGCTTTGACGTGTGGGCTGGCTTGCTCAGAGGTTGTGCTTGAGCTTTGAGATTTTTGGCCGCAGCCTGCGATCAGCGCAAGCAGGCAAGCGCCCGCAAAAGCTTGCTTGTATTTCATAGGTGTCTCCTCAAATTCCTAGAGCAGACTTTATCGGGAAAAGCTTAGAAATACAGCGCTTTAGAGACTCCAAGGTATCGACTTAGTAGAAAACCTGATGTTTTGAATCAACGGCCACGAATGAATTTATCCACTGCGCGGTTATGTGCATCTAAAGTTTCAGAAAACTCGCTGCTGCCATCGCCTCGCGCAACAAAATACAGGGCGCGGGTATCGGCTGGCTGGGCCGCAGCTTGCAAGGCGGCAGCGCCCATCATGGCAATCGGTGTGGGCGGCAGGCCGGCACGAGTGTAGGTGTTGTAAGGGGTGTCGGTTTGCAGATCGCGCTTGCGGATGTTGCCGTCAAAAGCTTCGCCCATGCCGTAAATCACCGTAGGATCGGTTTGCAGGCGCATACTGATTTTGAGGCGGTTGGCAAATACACCGCTGATGGTGGCGCGGTCTTTGGCTGCACCAGTTTCTTTCTCTACGATGCTGGCCATGATGAGGAGCTCATCGGGCGATTTGAGGGGCAGATCGGCACGACGCGCTTCCCAAGCGGCGGCGAGCTGCTTATCGAGCGTTTGCATCGCAGCGCGCAGCACAGTGATGTCACTCGCGCCTTTGGCATAACGATAGGTATCGGGGAAAAAGCGCCCCTCGGGATGCACGCCGGGGCGGCCTAGGCGCTCCATGATTTGCGCATCGCTCATGGCTGCGCTGTCGTTTTTCAGATGCTTGGCTTTGGCCAGCGCGGCGCGCACTTGCCGCCAGTTCCAGCCCTCGATGAAGGTGACGGCGCGCAGGCTTTGCTTGCCACTGGCGATTTTGTCGATCAGGCTGCGCGGTGTTTCGCCAGAGACGATTTCGTAGCTACCCGCTTTGAGATCGCCTGCTTTGCCGCTGGCGCGCAGCCACAGGCTCATGAGCAGCTCTTGGGGCATGCCGCCGCCTGTGGCTTTGGCAATGCCTCGCGAGATGCTGCCCGCTGAACTACCGCTGGGGATTTGCAAATCCACCGAATCTTCGCCCTGCGCCAGAGGCGGCAGATTGAAGGCTTGGCCTGACCACCACCACAGGCCACCAGCCGCTAAGGCAGCGGCCAAGACGATGAGGAGCAATAGGCGGCTAAACACACCGCCATGGAATCGACGCAGAGATATTTGAGACATGAAGCGGGAATGATAGCGGGGCGGGATAATAGGCGAATGATTGAATTGAATTTTTCTGTATTTTTAAACGCGCCAGACCCTGCTCAGGGCGAATTGGCCGTGATCCGCGCTCGTGGGGCGGATGCTGGCTCGTTTTTGCAGGGGCAGCTCACGCAGGATGTGCTGCTGATGAAGCCGGATGAAGCGCGGCTGGCCGCTTGGTGCTCGGCCAAGGGTCGGATGTTGGCTTCGTTCACGGTTGTGAAACTCTCCAACGAAGAGTTTCTGTTGATCTTGAGCCGAGATTTGTTGGCTGTGACGCTCAAGCGCTTAAAGATGTTTGTGCTGCGGGCGAAGTGTGAATTGACGGATGTTTCAAGTGAGGTTTGTGTGGAGGGCTTGGTGGGCTCCTCTGCGCAAAACGCTATGAATACAGTAGCGCCTCGCGCAGATTCTATGCCGGCGATCAGGCTAAATGACTCAGAAATGATGGTGTTTCTACCTGCGGGACAAATCGCACAGAGAAAAGTACCACGCGCACTCAGAATTCGCATGACAGCGCCACAAGAAGGTGTTGATGTGCAGCATGTTGCCACTTGGAACGCGCTAGAAATCTCCAGCGGCATCGCTCGCTTGAGCGCAGCGGTGAGCGAGGCGTTTGTGCCGCAAATGCTGAATTACGAATCTGTGGGCGGTGTAAACTTCAAAAAAGGCTGCTACCCCGGCCAGGAGGTAGTCGCACGCAGCCAGTTCCGAGGGACTTTGAAGCGGCGCGCGTACATCGTCACATCTTCTGAGCCAGTGCAGGCGGGGCAAGAGGTGTTTGACAGCCGCGAGCCAGATCAGCCCTGCGGCCTGATCGCGCAAGCTGCCCAGCACCCAGCAAATGGCTTCGTTGCTATCGTCTCCATGCAGATCTCGGCGCTTGACAGCCCTGCTCTGTACGCAGGATCTCCCAGCGGTGCGCAGCTGCAACTGCAAGCACTTCCCTACGAACTTTTGGCCGATATCTGATGTGTTTGATCGCCTTCGCTTGGGGAGCCAGCGAGCGCTTTCCGTTTGTGATTGCCGCCAATCGGGATGAGTTTCTCGAGCGCCCTACGGCCCCTCTGTCTCAATGGCTATCCCCCGGCGGCGCAACTGTGCTCGCAGGCCGCGATTTGAAAGATGGTGGCACTTGGATGGGTTTCTCTCCCAATGGCCGCTTCGCCATGCTCACGAACGTGCGCGATCCACAAGCAAGGCAACCCGAGAAGCCTATCAGCCGGGGCGGCTTGGCGTTGGCATGGCTGGAGGGAGATCAATCTGCAGCGCAGTGGATCAGCCACTTAGAGCCACAGCGCTATCAAGGTTTTAATTTGATCATCGGTGACTGGCGCAGCAAAGTCTGCCACTACATCACGAATGGCACAAAATCTCTTGAATTTCATTCCAGTTACAAGTCTTTTGAGCGGTTTTTCGGCACAGAATCTGCGGGAGGCGCTACTGAATTAATAGCGCATAAAATGCCCTGGGGTCAGGTGTATGGCCTATCCAATGCCTCGCTGGATACGCCTTGGCCCAAAACTCAGCTGCTGAAATCTGCACTGCAAAACAGTCTGAAAAGTTCTGATGCGGAAGATCTGATGTCTCAAAATCTACGCGCCTTGGCAGACAGAAGTCAGCCAGCCGATTCGCAATTGCCCAATACGGGTGTACCCATCGAGTTAGAGCGCGCTCTTTCTAGCGCCTTCGTCAGTCATCCACAAGATACACCTCAATACGGCACGCGCACTAGCCTGGTTGCTGTGTACGAAACTGGCTTCGGCTTACGTGTCAAAGAGCAAACTCATGCCCAAGCCACAATGGCTGCAACAAGCGTCCACACACACTTAGGCTGGGCATAAAGCTCAGCCTTGGGAGACATCAAGGCAAAGCCATTCTGCCGTGGTAAGCCGATGGGATTTGCGCCAAAAGGTTCGCATTCTTGCCGCCAGCTTCATAAGCTTTGCGATAAGCAGCAACTGCGTTGGCCTCGTCTGTCAAATAGCGATCATAAAGGCCAGCAATCTTCATCCAGCCATCCACAGCCTGGGATGGAACGGCTTGATTGCGCAGGGTTAACGCATCAATCGCAAATTTGAAATCACTGGCTCGCACTCCGAGAATGTAGGCCGAATTCATCATGTCTAAATCCATCGCTTTTTCTGCATAGGCTTGACGTGCGATCTCTAAAGCCTGCGCTTCCTTGCCGGTACGCGATAGAAGAATCACCTCAAGAGACCGCACACTGACAGCCTTAGGCTGCACGCGTTTGGCTTTTTGCAGAAACTCAAGAGATTTATCCAGCTGCCCCAGAGCCAAATGCCCGCGAGCGACATTGCTGGAAATTGCTGCCACATAGGGGCGCGAGCTAAGCACGCTTTCCCAAACCCAGACCGCATTCTTCCAATCACCCCATTTCGCCAACTCATCACCCAGCATAGGCGTGATCTTTCGGTAGTGCGGATTGATCTCAATGCCCTCTTTCGCAATCTTGAGCATCTCGCGCTTGGTCCTGTCAAAGCGCGGATTGTTAGGGTCACCCGAGGCAGAGATCGATAAAGCCATTTTGACGGACTGCACAATTTTTTGCTCGCACTCAGCGGCTTTGTAGGAAATATAGCCAGCCAAAGCCAAGCAGCCCACCGTAGCAACAGCCGCCGTTTGCGAAGCACCAGGCGACCATGGCAAGCGCTGCGTGGCAAACCAACCTCTTTTGTTGTTGCGTGCATCTACTGCAGCCAGCAATCCCAAGCAAATTGCAAAAATAGCACCAGTGCTGGCCAATCGCCATGGGAATCCGATGTTGCAAACGATCATCAGCGAAAGCAAGCTAATCAGTGCAGTAGCTCGTATCAAACCATCGGCCATCTCTTGCTCTGTTTTTGCTCGCCAAGCTCTCCAGGCACTTGCAAAAAAGTAAGAAATCATTCCGACCAAGAAAAGCCAACCCACAATACCGAATTCCGCAATAATCTGCAGGAACTCGTTGTGAACGTAGTAGTCTGTCTCTAGCTGCGATCCTTCCGCTTGGTAAAGCGGTATATCTGCTTCCCAGGTGCCCGCCCCCACACCAGAAAATGGTCGCTTTTGAATCATCGTTGCCGTGGCTTTCCACATCACTAATCGCACACTGAATGTGCTGGCACCGGTTTGAATAGCAGCAGTACGAGTCAGAAGTCGATCAAATGGGGATTGCCCGGCAAGCTCATTAGAGGAGCTCCCCGACTTGATAAAGCCTAGGGACAGAATGATTAACAGCATGACCGCAGGCACGGTGATGCGCTGCTGGCTATTCCATTTAACAAACGCCAATTGGCTGCGAAATTTCCATGCCATAAGCCCCATGAATGGAATACATACATAAGCGGCCACCAAGGCGGATCGCGTGCCACACATCATTAAAAAAATCAGATGGAAAGCAGTGGTTGCTGACAAGAAACTCAGAACTGTCGTGCGCTTTTCACGCAAGATCAGCCATACACTGAAAACCAGCGTGGTCACCATGAATTCTGCGGCAAAGTTGCGGTTCACAAAAGTGGCCGCAGGATTAGGGCCTTGGGGAATGAATTTCACATCCAACCAAAATTGCGATGCACCCAGCAGAGCAACAGCGAAGGCGCCCAAGTGGACAGCCCAAGCCATCATCGGAAACCGCTCGCGCGTCATGCAGTTCAGCACCAGCCACACGATCACAGCAAACAGAAACCAGCGAATCGCCTCCACGCCAGCCAAATACGTATGCGCCCAGACCATGCTACCCAGCGCATAGACGCAAAGCATCATAGGAAGCCACATCACGAAATGCCATCGCATCGCATCACGCCGATTGCGCTGCCGCCAAAAGAGTATTAAAGCTGCGCCCAGACTCATGAAAGCGACGATCATGGATTTGAGCGTATCTTGCAGCATGAACTCATTGGGCACCCCCAAGGCTGGTGTAAAAAACAGCATCAAAGCCAAAATAATGGCTGTCCAATCACCCCGCCCAATTTCAGCAGGTATGGCTAAAAGCGGCTTGGGTTTCGCTGGAGCATTGTCAAACTGCCCTTTGTTATCTATTGAAGAATGCGGCAGCTGAGCCACCGACTCACTAACTGCCTTAGAAGGATTCGCGCGCTTTTTCTTGGCCATACATCTACACTTCAACCACTCAAACACTGCTGGCACGGTATGCACCTAACTTAGCTAGATTGTCGTTGCAGCGAGTTGGTTTCTTGCAGACTGAGCTTCTAATATGGCAAAAAAGACAGCTGATTTGCTACTTTTATGCCAAAAATCTCACGGAATTAGAATAAGAAACCCATTTTTCATAATTGACTGGGTATGTGGGCAATTTATAATACGTTTGTCGTAGCGACACACCGAGCCCTAGGAGCATCATTCGGGCAGGTTCACATCTCCCCCATCTTGTATGGCGGGATGCCGCGTTGGGCTCAGGCTTTGATTCTTCAAAGCGAGCATGAGCGATTCGGTAGCAAGGCGTTGTTGGGAATAGCGTGAAAAGTATCAAGCCTGAAAACAAGGCAGCTCTTCGCACCCGGTGACACAGGTCCAATCAAAACGAGCAGCGTTCGGGGTTTTCAGACGGTTCGAGGGAACTGATCTGCCAAATTCGGGGCAAAGCTCGCGTACGGAAAGGCATTGCTGATGACAGCGATCAATAGTTTTAACAGTGGCATCAAAGTCTTCCTGAAAGACGTTGCCCACGGTTGTTTTGAAATTGCCCACAATGGCTTAGCCATGCTGGGTTTGGTAGCGGCGTTGGCCGTATCAGCACTGGTTTTCAAGCCAGAGCTGCGAACAGATGGCGAAACCGCCCTGCTTGGCTGGCTGCAGGCGCGCCAATCGGTCGCTTCGGATGTGCCGGTGGAGGCAGACGCGGTTGACCGCGCCACAGCCACGCACCTGAAGGATTTGCCCAAGCAACAAGCCGCAGTGGCTTTTTGGCTGGCCAAAAAATACCGCGTTGCACCTGAGCCTTTAGGTGCTTTGGTGGCAGAAGCCTATGAGATTGGCAACAAAACCAAGCTCGATCCAACGCTTATCCTTGCCATCATGGCGGTGGAATCCAGCTTCAACCCTTTCGCCCAGAGCCCAGTGGGCGCGCAAGGCCTGATGCAGGTGATGACGAAAATCCACACCGACAAATACGAAGGCTTTGGCGGCAATTTGGCAGCTTTTGATCCAGTCACGAATCTGCGCGTCGGCGTGAAAGTGCTGCAAGAGTGCATCAAGCGTGCAGGCTCCGTTGAAGGCGGCCTGCGTCAATATGTGGGAGCCACCAGCGATGCCACAGAAGGCGGCTACACCGCCAAAGTGCTGGCTGAGCAAGCGCGCCTGCGCCAAGTTGCGCTCGGCGGCAATGTGCCCTTGCTCACTCCTGCGCAGCCGGCTACAACACCTGCGTTGGCTCCATCACCCCCATCGCCCTCTGAACCCGAGAAAATTGCTGCGCTTTAAAGCTTCAAAGCTCAATGAACTGAAAAGCCGGGCAAGCCCGGCTTTTTTGTACCTGCACGATACCGCCACAGCAGATTTGTCAGCTAAACTTGCAGTGTGCGCGACTGGCGATAAGCAGAACCATCTGCTGACGTGGGATACCACTGGGAAGCGCACCGCAGAGGCTAGAGCTTTTGTGTTCAGCCGTTCGCCTGGGCAGCCTGCTTTCTTGCAGGATCACTGAAAACCTCAGGACTGCCATTATGTTCAACCGATCCATCCTCATCGAACAAACCGATCCCGAATTGTTTGCCGCCATTCGAGCGGAAAACGAGCGCCAAGAGCATCACATTGAGCTGATTGCCAGCGAAAACTATGCATCGCCCGCTGTGATGGCTGCGCAAGGCACGCAATTCACCAACAAGTATGCAGAAGGCTACCCAGGCAAGCGCTACTACGGCGGTTGCGTGAATGTCGATGTCGCCGAAACCCTCGCGATCAACCGCGTCAAACAGCTCTTCGGCGCCGATGCAGCCAACGTGCAGCCCCACTGCGGCGCTAGCGCCAACCAAGCCGTCTTCCTCGCTTTCTTGAAACCCGGCGACACCATCATGGGCATGAGCCTGGCCGAAGGCGGCCACCTCACCCACGGCATGCCCCTTAATATGAGCGGCAAATGGTTCAACGTGGTCTCCTACGGGCTGAATGTCAAAGAAGAGATCGATTACGACGCGATGGAGCGCCTCGCCCACGAGAAAAAGCCCAAGCTCATCATCGCCGGCGCATCGGCCTACGCGCTCAAGATCGATTTCGAGCGTTTCGCCAAAGTGGCCAAGGCGGTAGGCGCGATCTTCATGGTCGATATGGCGCATTACGCCGGCCTGATTGCTGGCGGCGTGTATCCTAGCCCGATCCCACACGCCGATGTCGTCACCTCCACGACCCACAAAAGCCTGCGCGGCCCGCGTGGCGGCATCATTTTGATGAAGGCCGAGCACGAAAAAGCCATCAACAGCGCCGTCTTCCCCGGCCTGCAAGGCGGCCCGCTCATGCACGTGATTGCGGCCAAAGCGATTGCCTTCAAAGAGGCGCTCGAGCCCAGCTTCAAGGTGTATCAGCAGCAAGTCATCAAAAATGCTCAAATCGTGGCAGAAACCTTGGTACAGCGCGGCCTGCGCATCGTCAGCGGCCGCACCGAAAGCCATGTGATGCTGGTTGACTTGCGCAACAAAAACATCACGGGCAAGGAAGCAGAAGCGATCCTTGGCGACGCCTACATGACCATCAACAAAAACGGCATCCCCAACGATCCCGAAAAACCCATGGTCACAAGCGGCATCCGCGTCGGCACGCCCGCCATGACGACACGTGGCTTTAAAGACGAAGAAGCCCGAGCCACGGCCAACCTGATCGCTGACGTGCTCGACAACCCACGCGACTCAGCCAACATCGAAGCCGTCCGCGCCAAAGTCGTCGCTCTGACCAGCCGTTTCCCGGTTTACGGCTAATGCCTAAGAACCTGCGCCGAGTGCCAACACTATAAAAATAGTAGCGCTCTGCGCAGATTCCATGCCGGCGAGAGCTGGAAAAGCGCTTAAATACGCTCTAAAATAGAGCATGCGCTGCCCCTTCTGCTCCCACGCCGACACCCAAGTCGTTGAAACACGCATCTCCGAAGATGCAGACTCCATCCGCCGCCGCCGACAATGCGGCAAATGCGACAAGCGCTTCACCACCTATGAGCGCCCTGAAGTCAACTTCCCCGCCGTCGTCAAAAAAGACGGTCGCCGCATCGACTATGAGACCGCCAAGCTAAGAGCCAGCTTTACCCTCGCCCTGCGCAAGCGCCCCGTCAGCACTGAACAAATAGACAGCGCTATCGAGCGAATCGAAGAAAAGCTGCTGGCCAGCCCCACCAGAGAAGTCCAAAGCAGCCGAATCGGCGAACTCGTCATGAGAGAACTCAAACGCCTCGACAAAGTTGCCTACATCCGCTTCGCTAGCGTCTATCGCAGCTTTGAGGATATCGATGAGTTCCGGGCGTTGGTCGATGAGGTTCGGAAGTAGGCAAAGCAATCAAATGTCCGACGAGCGCTCGGATAGCCCCGACAACTGGATGTCTGCTTTTGCTTTACAAAATATAAAATTTGCAAATGTTGAAGAAATATCTCTCCACCGGATTCACTTTGATTGAACTCATGGTGACTTTGTCTATCTTGGCTGTTTTGATGACTTTGGCGATCCCATCTCTGCAACAGTTTCTAGTGAGGAGCGAAATGCAATCATTAAGCAACGATTTTACGAATGCTTTTCAAAAAGCTCGTTACGAAGCTGTGACGCGCAATATGTGTGCCACCATTTGCCCTAGCCGCACAGTTGGTACCGATGGGCGACAATGCCGATCAAATCTAGTCAGCGATGACTGGAATCAAACGGGTTGGCTCATTTATTTGAACCCGACATGCGATACAGCAATTACTAATTCCGATCCTGTTGACACCAATAACATCATTGTTATCAGAGAACCTGCAAGTTTAAGATTCACGATGGTAGGCCAAACTCCAGTTCAAGACAATTTCACGTTCAGCCCCAAAGGCGTTCTAGCTTCTGGCAATGCCACTCGCGTCACGGTCAGGGATAGTCAAAACGGCAACAACACTCTCAACCGAAATATATGCATAGACAGAATGGGACGAACCAGAATCACACCGGAGTCCAGCACATGCAACTGATCCGTCAACGAAGTCAATCTGGAGTCACGCTGATTGAAGTATTGATCTCAATCCTGATCATGTCGATTGGCTTGCTAGGCATGGCTGCTCTACAAGCGGCTGCAATATCTCAACAATCCAGTGCCATTGCACAAGGCAATGCTTCAGATTTGATCCCAGATATTTCTGAAAGACTGCGTGCCAACCTACAAAACGCGCCAGGCTTTAATCCCAGCACCACTGGCACATTCACCATTACAGACTCTTGGCTCGATCAAAACAGTAGCACCATCGCATATCCAAGCAAAGATTGTTTACTTGTTGCCTGTAACACTAGCGAACGCGCTGAATACGATCTTCAAACATGGCGTATTAAGGTCAGAAGCGCCTTGCCTCAGGGCTCTGCGCTGATCGGTGGTAATGTTCAAGATGGCGTGTCGCTGACACTCATGTGGTTTGACAAAGAATTCAAAAACGGCAACAACGCGGATTTGAGGAGCAGCACGCAATGTACGGCAGCAGATACCGTAGCGCAAAGACAGATTTGCTGCCCTGTAGCCGCTAGCGCGCCCGCAGGAGTGAGATGCTACAACATCACTTTATTGCCTTGAACCTAATTTAAAGCAGCGGTTATGTCTCATCTACAAAAATTCAACCAACACAGTAAAGCTTCTGGCTTTACCTTAATCGAATTGATGGTCGCGATTGTGATCAACTTGGTGCTTATCGTTGCTGCTTCTCAACTGTACGTCAGCTCCACAGAAAGCAGAAAAGTTCAAGCTGACACTTTGCAGATGCAAGAGAATGGGCAGTTTGCGCTCGAGTTGATTGGGCGCGACTTGATCAACGCAGGCTTCTATCCAATGATCATGCAACTTGATGCCAACAGGGATAAAGAAGGCGTACAGGCGGCAACCATTTACAAACATGGTCGATATTCCAATATTGTTTCCACTCCTACCCAAACGTATGCAGCTTTTGACAACGGTGTGTTTGGTTGTGATGCTCAAATGTTTGACCCCTTGGCTGGTCAATATGTTTGCAAATCTCACAGCATTTCATCATCCACAGCCGACACCTTGGTGGTGAATTACTTCACTGCGGACGCGCTTGGAAAGAATTTAGGATCTCGCCTAGACTGCAACCGGTCGAATGTGAGTAACGCTCCTGAAAATTCTGGGCGGGCGGGCGCTGGAAAGACAGCTGACATCGGTCTGCAACCAGGTGTGCCATTATTTGTGTCTAACAAATACACCCTGCAGTCCATGACCTTTGTAATTGAAGGCAACACAATAACAACACGAAGTCTCAGTTGTGCAGGAAACGTCGATACGACATCTGCTAACCCTTACCAACCGATAGTCAGCGGCATCGAAGATCTGCAAATCAGATACGGTGTCTATACGAATGTAGATACTTTCGAGCCTGCTCAGTTTTATCGTGCAGATCAAATGGCTTCTGTCCCCTTAATTGTTTTTCCGCCTACCGGAACTTTCAAAGGAGGTAGTTTGAATGCATGGGCAAGGGTTGTGTCCGTTGAGGTTTGTTTGGTTGCACGTGGCCTTCAAAATAGTAAATTATCAGAGGCCAACGGCACGATTGGTGCCTATGCGGACTGTTCGGGAAATAGCGTCACCCCCACGGATCGTGATACGCGTAAAGTATTCCGTAAGACGTTTGCGTTGCGAAACAATCTGACGCAAACCATCATGCCGAAAATCTAAAGGATATGACTGTGATCCCTCTTTTTAAGAACAAGTCAACTGTCCAAGTAAACAATACATCCAGCAAGCAGGAAGGAGTCGCTCTGGTTGTTGTGATGATCTTCATCGTGGCGTTGTCCATGCTGGCTGCCTACAGTGTCAACAGCTCGAGCTTGTCTCAACGTCTGTCTAGAAACCAGCTCGATTTGCAGTTGGCTCGCGAAGCGGCAGAAGCTGCGCTGCGCGATGCTGAGACAGACCTGCTGCTTTCCAGCGATTTGATTCGCCCTGGTGCTTTTTGCCAAAGAACGAATCAACGCCCCGTTAAAGACAAAATTTTTCAATTCACATCCAGCTGCGATAACGGGCAGTGCAAAAAAATCGATAGCTTTTATGAGACTGCGAATTTTTCTACCGCCAACGCATCGAATAAGTTGGGCGAGCCTTGGTGGCCAACTGGCAATGGTGGGTTATGGAACGATAATCTATCAACCAAACCCCAATCATCTGGCAGCAACTGCACGTTTGTAGGCGCTGTCCCTTACGGGGTATTTACCGGCAGACCAGCGCTACCAGGCGTGTCTCGTCAGCCTGAGTATTTGATTGAGCATTTTGATCGCAATTCTTTTGGCGGAACAGTCTTCAGAATCACAGCAAGAGGATTCGGGCGAGGGCCCAGCACAGAAGTAGTCTTGCAGACGTATTTCAAACCTCCCACCACCTAATTCGAGTTATTTGTGCCAATTATTTTGGGTCATATCATGCGTACTTCAATTCATCGAAACATAGCAATGCTTTTTTCAAAAGCTGTGTTGTTGTTTTCTGTTTTTGCGACGGCTAATTCAGTTATGGCACAGCTGTCCACCGTGCCACCCAATATCGCCGCGTCGGTAGCTAAGCCCATGATGATGATAGCGGCCTCTCGCGATCACACGCTTTTTGGTCCTGTGTATAGCGATTTTGAAGATGTCGATGATGATGGCATCATCGATTTCACTTTCAAACCTACTTTCAGTTACTACGGCTATTTTGACAGCAGCAAGTGTTATGAATACAGCACGTCAAATGCACGTTTCCAACCGGCCGCTGCAGCAACTGTGGTGGGGGGGCGTTTTACTTGCTCGTCTACCGCCAATCATTGGAGCGGTAACTTTCTCAACTGGGCCACAATGACTCGCCTAGACACCATGAGAAAAATGCTCTACGGTGGAAAGCGCTCTACAGATAGCGCCACCCGCACTGTGCTTGAGCGCGCCAATCTTTCTCAAGACGCCCATTCTTTTGCCAAATACTACAAAGAAACGGATATCCGCGATTACACACCGTACACAGTTGCTTACTTGAGCAATGGCGGTACGTACGAAGGTCTAACCATATGCAATCGTTCGGATGCCAATAATTCAGGGGGGAATCCAGTCATTCGCGTCGCACGTGGTAACTATGAGCTATGGGCAACGACTGCACAACTTGTCTGCCGATGGAGCGGCGAAGGGGGGCCCAGTTTTAGTGCTGCGCTTGCGGCCACTTACATCGATCCGACGCTTGGCGGGGCGACAATTGCGCACCGCACCGCCGCGCCAAACGAAACCAATGATGGTGCAGTTTACAACTCCATTGGCCCACAACTTACTGTCCGTGTTGAGGTCTGCAATTCCAGCTTGATAGGAAACGAACGCTGTCAGCTCTATGGAACCGTGAATAAACCAATCGGGTTGTTGCAGGAGTTTGGTAGCTCACTAGGTGGGAGTTTGCCAAAAGCAGAGTTTGGCGTTATCACCGGTAGCTATGAAAGTAATATTGAAGGCGGTGCCCTGCGTAAAAACATGGACAGTTTTGATTCCGAAATTAACTCTACAAATGGAAGGTTCTGCCATATTTCTGGAGGGTGTTCAACAACAGTAAGTGGAGGTATTGCAGCGTTTGACAATATCGTTCTATACGGCGCTGGCGATTACAACGGAAACAATGGCCTTAACTTCGCACTCGCTGATGAAATGGTCAACGGCTTATTCCCTGCTTGGGGCAATCCAATAGGCGAAATGATTTTGCAGGCCTACAGGTACTACGGCGGTTTTTCAGTAACACGTGCCCCATCATGGGCTGGTTTAACCACCGGTATAGACAACGCTCTGGGCATTCCTACTGCCTCAGCCACGGATCCCTTAATCAGCAGCACATCGCGCACTGCAGATTTTGGCAAACCTATTTGCCGTCCGATGAGTGTGTTAGCGATATCTAGTAGCTCGATTAGCCATGATAGAAACTATGCGGGCTTTAATGATCTGCCCAATCGTGCTGGCAGGGATGCAGCCTCATACACCAATCTGCTTGGCACGATGGAAGGGATCAATGGCACGTCCAGAGCAGTAGGTTCGATCACTGGTGGCTGGGGCACGGATTGCTCTGCAAAATCGATCACCAATCTTTCCGATGTCACTGGCGTTTGTCCAGATTTACCTGGCGGCCAAGGCAGTTATTTGCTAGCTGGAACAGCTTTTTATGCTAACACGTCCAAAATCACAAATGCCTACACCCTTCCTAAAGACGCTCCATCGACTTCATTGACTGTTCAGACTTATGCCGCCGCATTGCGCGGCGGAGCTGGCCGTATTGAAGTAAAAATTCCTGGCACGAGTAGATTTTTCTACATCACGCCTGAAAGCTCTTGGAACAATCGAGACTATGCTGGTGGCAGCTTAACTGGCGGGCCGTCATCTGCCTCTCGAGTTGACAGGTATCCTAATCGCCCAACGAAGACAACGGGTACATTGATGCCGGGTGGTATGCTGGTATTCAAAGCGATCAGTTCATCGGCCACGCATGGTGCGTTTGTTGTAACTTGGAACGATACTCAGGCAGGCAACGACTACGATATGGATATCGTTGGATTCTTGCGCTATGACTTAAGTGGTTCAGGCGCTGCCGCAAAAGTCAAGGTAACAAGCCATATTCTTGATCAAGAAGCTGGTGCACTTGGCAGCCATGGCTTTAGCATCATTGGTACAACTGAAGATGGAAAGTTCATCACGCATGGCATCAACAATTTTCAAGATGAAGGCGTTTGCTTAAATGTCGGCTGCCAACTGTCGGGAGCCGTGCCTTACACAAAAACTTTCAGTTTGACGGGTGTATCACCCGCCGCCAGTCTGGAGGACCCCCTGTGGTACGCCGCCAAGTATGGCAGCTTTGAGACAAAAAATTTCACCACTACCACCAGCGTTCTTACTACCGCCACCTGGGATTCAAAGCGTACTGATGCTCGACCATGCGGAGGTACCACTGGCCTATCTTGCAGCGATGGTATTCCTGACGGCTATTTCTTAGCCCGCAGGCCAGAATTGCTTGAAAAGCAATTGCGTGAACAATTGGAAAACATTGTTGCTTCATCAAACGCAGCGCCCGCTGTCTCCTCCAGTCAATTGATTGCTGGCAGTTTTAAGTACGTCGCCAAATTTGATCCGACATTGAAACGTGGCTCTATTGAAGCTTATCGCCTAAATGCGCAAGGTGACTTTGATACCGCCAAATCTTGGGATGCCGGCGAAATCCTGAAGCAGCTTCCAATGGCATCTCGACAAATTATCACCAACGCTAATGGTACGGGTATTCCGTTTACATGGGCTACATTGCCAGCGGCCTATAAAACGGCTCTTAAAGGCACTACGAGCACCTCTTTGGACAATCGAGCACAAGCGGTCGTGGAATACATGCGCGGCGATACTTCTAATGAGGCGCCCAATGGCGAACGTTTGCAGGCTAGAAGTGTCAGTAATATTTTAGGCACGATTGTTAACTCTACACCTTGGATACAAGTGCCTCCGAGCGCCGCCTATTTTGATGCGTATTTTCCATCGACAGGTGTACAGAGTTACAGATCGTTTGCAAACGCCAATGCTACGCGTAAAAAAATCCTGTGGTCTGGCGCCAATGACGGCATGTTGCACGGATTTGATGCAGAAACAGCTGCGCCCGTGTTGTCGTACGTACCTCGCTTATTGGTACCTGATTTATTCAATCTAGTGGCTGACAGTGGCACGATCCGACCGGGCGTTGACGGTAGTCCATTTACAGGTGATGTATTGGTCTCAGCTCCTCCGGGCCAAACCTCGACTTGGGCAACTTACTTGTTCGGTTCGTTGGGACGAGGTGGAAAAGGAGTATTTGCCTTGGATGTCACTGATGTCAACGCTCTCAACGAATCCAATGCTTCTTCCATTTTCAAGTGGCAGTTTTCATCGGCAAATGATTCTGATGTTGGCAATATGATCGGCGACTATAGTCGGAGCACATTCAGCAACCAAGCTACTCCTATCGTTCGATTGAATAACGGTCAGTTTGCTGTGGCTATGCCTAATGGCGCTGAATCGACCAACGGAAGGTCTGTTATTTTCTTGCTACCCGTCAATGGACCACCTACTGGAACGACAACCTGGACTCTGAACACAAACTACTACAAACTAACTACCAATGGCACCGATACGCTCAATGGCATGATGGGTCTTAATTGGGTTGATCTCGATAATAATGGTACGGTTGATTTGATCTATGGTACGGATTTAAAGGGCAACGTCTGGAAATTTGATCTCACCAGCTCTAATCCTGCACTTTGGGGCAGCGCAGTTTTGAATACTGTCACATCAGCAACCACACCACCCGTCCCTTTTTACAGGGCTGTCAGCCCAAGCAATCAAGCTCTACCAATCACCACCTCGCCAGTATTTGGTTTCCCTAGTGAGGGTGGTATCGTCGTCGTGTTTGGTACGGGTAAGGCTTTGATCAGCACGGATTTTCCTAAAGAAAACGTTACTCAGAGAATCTTTGGCATCTATGATCGAACATCATTGGCAGGAACTAGCACTGTCACCGTATCGATCCCTACCGGAACGACGACGTTGATTGCGAGAACCACTACAGTCAGCGTCACTGATACAGTTCGCTTGTCAAGCAGTCCGGTTATTGATTACAAGAACAAAAACGGCTGGTACTTTGATTTTCCACGAACATCAGAAATGATGCTGAGTTCGCCTCAGTCCATAGCTGGCCAGATTGCTTTCACAACGGTAAGAAAACTGGTCACAACGACCGAAGCATGCTTTGAGACACCTCCGTCAAGCATTTACTTTATGAACCCTGTAAGTGGAACGGCTTCAGACCCATCTGGTATTGTGGCCGTGCCTACCCTAGATCAAAAATTACAAGTGGTTATTGACAGCACACCACGCAGTCAAGGCGGCAGCGGTGGCTGTACAGGCGTTTCATGCGTCAATCGCCCGAAAAGCGAGCAAGTATGTAAAGTTAACACGCTGGGTACAAGGCTAATCGGCCAAAATGAAGATGGTACATTCTGCTTACCGACCACGCTTTCACGGATTCAGTGGCGAGAAATTCCTGGTTTGATAACCCGATAACCCCTACCCAACTTTATCTTACGATCATGAAGATTCATAAAAAACACGCTGCAACTTGTCGCAGTACCAAGCCTACAGCTTCAAATGTTGGAGGCTTCACATTGATCGAAGTCATGATAGTGGTGGCAATTGTTGGTCTGCTTGCTGCCATTGCATTGCCAAGTTACAGAGAGCAAATTGCGAAGAGTCGCAGAGCAGAGGCCAGAACGCAGCTGGCATCCGCTCAAATGTGGATGGAAAGGTTTTATGCTGAACATTTCAGCTATTTGACTGCAACCAACGGTACTGCAATGAGTGCAGCTTTTGCAACTCAACCATTTGTTGTTTCTCCGCGGCAAGGGGATGGCACGGCCATGTACAACATCAATGTGCAATCAACAGTTAGCTCATTTACCTTGACTGCGTCGCCTATCACAACAAGCAGCATGGCAGGTGATTTTTGTGGGACCTATACCTACACTTTTACTGGCAGAAGATCGTCCAGTGGATCAGACCAGCGGCGCTGCTTCTAACCCTTCACTCATGTTGTGTTCTCGCTCATCGCGACAAATAAAGGCGGTGCTAGGCGGACCGCACTTCTACTGAAGCCATACTGTAGGTTCGTCCTAGCTTTAACGTCTGCATCTCTTGCTCACGTTTTGGTTTTGTATTTGTTGATAATTTACTCGTCTAACTTGAGTTTGTCGTTTTCAAGAACACTATCCTCAAGTGCTTCCGTTGTTCGAATTATTCCTTTCGAAACACCAAAGCAGGATAAAAAAGCTATCTTTGATCAAATTTCTCTGAGCACCATAAAAATGTCAGACCGCTCGAGCCAAGGACTGAGCACAAGTGATACACGGATAAATGCCAATAAAACAGTACAGCCTAGTGCTTCCGAAAACAGCATAGAAACCAATGTTGCTCCAAGTGCAATTCATCTGAGGAAATATTTGCGATCAGACGAAATTGATCAAAGCCCTCAACCTCTGCAAGACTTAGTTTTGTTGGCAGACTCGTTAAGTAGCGAAACATCACACAGCTTTGTGATCCGTATCTACGTATCTTCGTCGGGCGCGGTAGATGATTTTGTAATTTTGTCCAGTACTCTCAGCTCAGAAGAGATCAGTTTAGTTTTTCGCAATTTCAAAGAGACGTCGTTCTCGCCGGGTATGTCTGCAGGCGTGGCAGTTGCCAGCGAGATCAATCTGGAGATTGGAATTGAACCATTTATGAGTCTATCGCCGCGCATACCCAGCTTGCAACCTACTGAACACAAATGAAAGCTGGTGCAAAATCTTAAATTCACATTAACCTCAACCCACCTAATTCATGATTTTTACTCCTAATCCCAGCGTCACATGCCGAATTGATGTTGCGGGACTAGAGTTCACGGGCTACACCCAACCACGCGGTGGCGCCCACGCCGAAATCATGGCTTTGCGCGCTGCTGCCGCTCAGGGCAGTGACGTTCGTGATGCGGCGGTTCATGTGAGTTTGGAGCCATGCGCGCACCATGGGCGCACGCCTCCCTGCACTTCTGCTTTGATTGCAGCGGGGGTGGGCAAGGTGGTGGTGGCGATTCTTGATCCTAATCCGCTAGTGGCTGGCAAAGGCGTGCAGCAGCTGCGGGATGCGGGGATTGAGGTGGAGGTGCTGCCTGTGGATCACCCGGAGGCGATTGCCTCGCGCGAGCTCAATATTGGCTTTTTCAGCCGGATGATTCGGCGTGTGCCTTGGGTGCGGATGAAGGTCGCGGCTTCGCTGGATGGGGTGACTGCGCTTGCCAATGGGCAGAGCCAGTGGATCACGTCGCCGGCTGCCCGCGATGATGGGCAGGCTTGGCGGGCTCGCTCTTGTGCGGTGCTCACGGGCATTGGCACGGTGCTCGCCGATGATCCGCAGCTCAATGTGCGCGCCCTGCTCGATTCGCCTGAAGGCAAGATCGCTGCGCCTCGGCAACCGCATTTTGTGTTGGTGGATAGCCAGTTGGATATTCCTCTGGACGCAAAGCTGTTGAAAACGATTGGGCAGCATGGGCAAGCTAGCACAGCTTATCCACAAGAAACTATCGATTTGATAGCGCCTCGCGCAGGTTTCATTTACCATTCCAGCCAAAATGATCAAAAAATCAAGGCTTTGGAAGCGCTGGGCGTTAAGCTGATTTACATGCCGGAAGCTGGCTCTGGCAAGGTGGATCTCAAAGCGATGATGAGCGATTTGGCGGTGAATCAGGAGATCAATGAGCTGCACGTGGAAGCGGGTTTCAAGCTCAATGGCTCGCTGATTAAGGCGGGGCTGGTGGACGAGATGATCGTGTATCTCGCGCCAAAACTGCTGGGCGCGGGGATGGGGCTGGCGAATTTACCGGAGCTCAGCGCATTGAACGCCCTGCCCGCTGCGCAGGATTTGGTGTACCAGTCTGTTGAACTGGTTGGCGAGGAGGGCAGCAAAGACCTGCGAATCGTCGCTCGCGTTCGCTCAAGTCAAAAGTTTTGAGGCTTTCAAAGCTTTAGATCGCCCTGCCCGCTCTAAGCTGGGGAAACCCTGCGAAAATACGTTTATGTTTACCGGAATCATCACCGGCGTGGGGCGCATCGTCGCTATCCACAGCCTCGGCAGCTCTTTGCAACACGGCAAGCGACTCACCATCGCGCCGCCGCAGGGTTACTTGCAAGACGTTGGGCTCGGGGACAGCATTGCCCTCAATGGCGCTTGTATGACGGTCACCACGCTGGATACCGCAGCCAATCAATTCACCATCGATATCTCCCAAGAATCGCTCTCCAAAACATCCGGCTTGGCCGAACAAGGCCAGATCAACCTAGAAAAAGCCCTGCGCGCCAACGATCGCCTCGGCGGCCACATCGTCAGCGGTCATGTGGATGGCGTCGGCCAAGTGAGCTTCTTCGAGCAAATCGGCGAGAGCTGGGAACTGCGAGTAACCGCACCCAAAACCCTAGCCAAATACCTCGCCTACAAAGGCTCGATCACGGTCAATGGTGTGAGCCTAACTGTGAATTCGGTGCAGGATATTGATGATGGCTGCGAAATCAGCATCAACCTGATACCTCATACCGTGCAAAACACCGCGCTCGGCAGCCTCAAAGCGGGCTCGCCTGTAAACCTAGAAATCGATACTGTTGCTAGGTACGTTGAACGCATGCTCAGCTTGGAGAATTCAAGCAAAAAAGGCATCTCGCCGGCATAGAATATGCGCAAACAGCTATCAAATTTATAGTGAAGCAACCACCATGACCACCGCCCTCGCCTACGCCAAAGACGCTGCCAGCAGCAATACACCCATCTCTCCGATTGAAGACATCATCGCCCAACTGCGCGCAGGCCGCATGGTGATCGTGAGTGATGATGAAGATCGTGAGAATGAAGGCGATCTGCTCATTGCCGCTGAGCACATCACGCCAGAAGCCATCAACTTCATGGCCAAGTATGGCCGCGGCCTGATTTGCCTCACACTTACGAAAGAGCGTTGCGAGTTCCTAGGCCTGCCTCCGATGGCTACGAAAAACGGCACGAAGATGAGCACGGCGTTTACCGTCTCTATCGAAGCCGCTGAGGGCGTAACGACCGGCATTTCTGCCGCAGACCGCGCCCGCACAGTACAAGCCGCCGTGAGCAAAACAGCAAAAGCCAGCGATCTCGTGCAGCCCGGCCACATCTTCCCCCTGCAAGCGCAAGACGGCGGCACGCTCATGCGCGCTGGGCACACCGAGGCAGGCTGCGATTTGGCCGCACTTGCAGGCTGCATGCCCAGCGCCGTGATCTGCGAGATCATGAAAGACGATGGCACGATGGCGCGCATGCCTGATCTGCAAGCTTTTGCTGCCGAGCATGGCCTCAAAATCGGCACGATTGCTGATCTGATCGAATACAGAAGCCGCACTGAAAGCTTGGTGCAGCGCATCGGCGAGCGCGCAATGCAAACGGCGTTTGGCGAATTCAAAGCGATTGCGTTCCAAGACAAGCCCAGCCAGGGCGTGCATTTGGCTTTAGTGAAAGGCTCGTGGAGCGAAGGCGACGCGATCCCCGCCCGCGTGCATGAGCCGCTTTCTGTGCTCGATGCACTGCAAACCAAGAGCCATATCCACAGCTGGAGCCTGCAAGAAAGCCTGAAGTATCTGCAAGCGCAAGGCAAAGGCGTGGCGGTGCTTCTTAACGCAGGTGAGAGTGCCTCTCAGCTCCTAGCCCAATTCGAAGGCCAAGCCCGCCCCGCGCAAGCCCCCGAGCGCGGCCGCATGGATCTGCGCACCTATGGCATCGGCGTGCAAATCCTGCGAGATGTCGGAGTGCGCCGCATGATGCTCATGGGCAAACCACGGCGCATGCCGAGCATGGCGGGCTATGGGGTGGAAATTGCTGGGTATATCGCGAATCAATAGACTTTTGAATACCAATATCCGGAGCGCGAAAGACGCGAAAGTTACGCGAATGAAATACCAAAAGAAGACCGTAGAAATGTGTGTGCGTTCAAAAAGCTTGACTTTCTTTTTCGCGCTTTTCGCGTAACTTTCGCGTCTTTCGCGTACCTGAATTTATTCTCTTAAATCAACCCATCCAATAACTAGAAGGCCAATCATGTTCGGCGCAGACAAAGGCAAAGCTCAAGAGTCTCTTCTCGATGGCCGCAAGCTGTATATCGGCATCGTGCAAGCACGCTTCAACGAAAGCGTGACGGATGCCCTAGCCGCTGCTTGTCTTGAAGAGCTGGAGCGGCTGGGCGTGCAGACCAAGCACATGGATCTCTTCAAAGTACCCGGCGCGCTTGAAGTGCCTGTGGCTTTGCAAGCGCTGGCTGAGCGCAATCAATACGATGCACTCATTGCGTTGGGCTGCATCATTCGCGGCGAAACGTATCACTTTGAATTGGTGGCCAATGAATCCGGCGCGGCTGTCACTCGCGTGGGCTTGGATTACAAGCTACCGATTGCGAACGCCATCCTCACCGTGGAAAACATGGAGCAAGCGATTGCCCGCCAAACTGACAAAGGCCGGGACGCGGCGCGCGTGGCTGTGGAAATGGCGAATTTGCTCAACGAGCTGGCCTGAAGCTCTTAGAGCGTTTTTAGAAGAAATTTTATGCAAAATGAGTCAATCGCCGGCAAGAAACCTGCGCAAGCAGCTAGCAAATCAATAGCAAAGCGCAACGAGTTCATCACCAAGACTGCGATGCGCGCAGCGCGCACGCGGGCACGGGAGTTTGCTGTGCAGGCGCTTTACCAACACCTCGTCGGTCGGCAGCCTGTTGACGAGATCGACGAGTTCACGCGCAATCTGCAAGGCTTCTCCAAGGCAGACTCTGTGCACTTCGATGCGCTGTTTCGCGGCTGCGTGGAATCTTCCAAAGAGTTTGATGCACTGATCGAGCCGCATCTGGATCGACCTTGGGGCGAAATCTCACCGATTGAGCACGCTCTTCTGTGGATGGGCGCGTATGAATTCAAGCATTGCCTGGATGTGCCTTGGCGAGTGATCATTAATGAATACATCGAGCAGGCGAAGGCTTTTGGCGGCACGGATGGATTTAAATACATCAACGGTATTTTGAACAAACTTGCGCCTCAGTTACGGGCTGCTGAAGTGGCGGCTGATGCTGCGCTTTTGGAACGCTGAGGACTAAATGCAAAATACCGGACGCAGAAGACGCAAAGGTTACGCAAAAGACGCAAAAAATACCAAGTAGAAATTCAAGAAGTTTTCACGAGCAACTCAGATACCCAGACTGAACCTGGCTTTTTTCTTTTCTGCGTTCTCTGCGTAACCTTTGCGTCTTCTGCGTCCGGTATTTAAATTTAGCCCTGCCATCCACACATGAAAATATCCAACAGAGCCCAGAAAGTCGAGCCCTTTTATGTCATGGAGGTGTTCAAGGAAGCGTCTAAGCTCGCTAAGGAAGTGGCTCATACCGATAAGCCAATGATCTTCTTAAGCGTGGGCGAGCCAGATTTCACGGCACCGCCGCTCGTGCAAGCTGCCGCTGAGAGAGCCATCTCACAAGGCAGGACTCAATACACCAATGCCAATGGCATCGATCCGCTGCGCGAGAAGATCAGCGCTTGGTATGCCCAGCGTTTCAATGTAAACGTACCCGCCAGCCGCATCATCATCACCGCTGGCGCGTCTGCGGCTTTGCAACTCGCTTGCCTCGCACTGGTAGATGCAGGCGATGAGATTTTGATGCCTGATCCGAGCTATCCCTGCAATCGGCATTTTGTGCATGCGGCAGATGGTGTGGCCAAGCTAATTGCGACCACGCCAGAAGAACGTTTCCAGCTCTCAGCGGCCAAAGTGCAAGCCCACTGGGGCGAGAAAACTAAAGGCGTGCTCCTTGCCTCGCCATCCAACCCGACCGGCACATCCATCCACCCCGATGAGCTGCGCAAAATCCGTGAGTTTGTGAGGTCTAAAAGCGGCATCACGATGATTGACGAGATTTACCTCGGCTTAAGTCACGATGCCACCTTTGGCAAATCTGCGCTGGAACTGGGCGATGACATCATCAGCATCAACAGCTTCTCCAAATATTTCAACATGACAGGCTGGCGGCTGGGCTGGCTGGTCGTACCCGAAAAGCTCGTGAGCCCCATTGAGCGGCTGGCACAGAATCTCTACATCTGCGCCAGCTCCATCTCGCAAGCGGCTGCTCTTGCTTGCTTCGAGCCTGGAAGCATCGCCACCTACGAGCAGCGCCGCGCAGAATTCAAAGCTCGCAGGGATTACTTCCTGCCAGCATTGAAAGAACTGGGCTTCAACATCCCGGTTGAACCTGATGGCGCGTTTTACGTCTATGCCGATGCTTCGCCGCTTTTTGCCAAACTCAAGGTGAAAGACAGCTGGGATTTCGCTTTTGAGATCATGCGCCGCGCCCATGTGGCCATCACGCCAGGGCGGGATTTCGGCACAGACAGCACGGCCAATTTCGTCCGTTTCTCCACAGCCAGCTCAATGCAAGATTTGCAAACCGCGATTGCCCGAATTCGCGCGGCGCTCAGCTGATGTTCACGCACAACGTCCGCGTCTATTGGGAAGACACCGATGCTGGTGGGATCGTCTTCTACGCGAATTATTTGAAGTTCATGGAGCGCGCCCGCACAGAATGGCTGCGTTCATCTGGCATTTCGCAGCAGGCTTTGAAGCTAGAGACGGGGGGCATGTTCGTCGTCACCGATACGCAGCTGAAGTATTTGCAACCTGCTCGCTTGGATGATCTGCTCTCGGTGAGTGCCGAAATCATCGAAAAGGGCCGTGCAAGTATCAAAATCAAGCAAGAAATACGCCTCTCGCCAGCACAGAACATGCGGGAGCAGCTATCAAATCAGGAGTTACCGGCTTTGATCTGCCAAGGCACAATTTGTATCGCTTGGGTGGATGCCGGAACTTTGAAACCGGGCAGAATTCCATCATTTGTCTTGGAGGCTTTGAATTGAACGCTGCAAACCCTGATCTTTCCATCTTGCATCTCATCTTGAATGCCAGCTTTGTCGTGCAGGCCGTGATGTTGCTGCTTGTGATTGTCTCTGTCGCCAGCTGGGCGGCGATCTTCCGCAAACTTGCAGCATTGAAGAAGGTCAACAATCTGAACGAAGAATTTGAAAAAGAGTTTTGGAGCGGCTCTTCGCTCAACGATCTTTACGCCAGCGCCGCGCAAAACGCCAAGCTCTCTGGCCCGATGGAGCGGATTTTCGCCAGCGGCATGCGTGAGTTTCAGAAGCTGCGCGAGCGCCGCATCACGGATGCTGGCACATTGATGGATGGCGCGCGCCGCGCCATGCGCGCGAGCTTTCAGCGCGAGATGGATGCCGTGGAGAGCAATCTCTCCTTTCTCGCCTCGGTCGGCTCAGTCTCTCCCTACGTCGGCCTGTTCGGCACAGTGTGGGGCATCATGCATGCGTTCACTGGGCTGGCTTCGCTCCAGCAAGTGACACTCGCCACGGTTGCGCCTGGTATTGCCGAAGCCTTGGTAGCCACTGCCATTGGTCTCTTTGCAGCCATTCCAGCAGTCGTGGCTTACAACCGCTTCGCCCGCGATATTGATCGCGTGGCGATTCGCTTGGAGACGTTCATTGAGGAGTTCTCCAACATCTTGCAGCGTAACGTGAGCGCCACTTCTCACACTGCCTCCGGGCATTGAGGAGCAGGCCATGCCTACAATGATCTCTCGCGGCCGCGGAAGGCGCACCATCAGCGAAATCAACATGGTGCCCTTCATCGACGTGATGCTCGTTCTGCTCATCATTTTCATGGTGACTGCGCCCCTCATCACCCCCAGCATGATCGATCTGCCCAGCGTGGGCAAAGCAGCCAAGCAGCCGGATG
Organism: Comamonadaceae bacterium; assembly: GCA_013297925.1. Lineage (GTDB taxonomy): Bacteria > Pseudomonadota > Gammaproteobacteria > Burkholderiales > Burkholderiaceae_C > JANMDU01. The sequence continues at coordinate 1,441 of JAAFJC010000040.1, read as the reverse complement.
CGGTGATTCAGATCATCATTGAAAAAGACGAATCTTTAGAGCTCAAACAGCTCCCCGCCGGCAAAGAATCTGCGCGAGCAGCTATCAATACAGTAGCAGATCAAGTGAAAAAACTGCAAGCTGGGCAAGCCAATACCGCCGTGGTGATCAGCGCTGATAAGAGCGTGAAATACGAAACAGTCGTGGCCGTGATGGACAAGCTCCAGCGCGCAGGTATCGTGCGCGTTGGCCTTTCTGTGCAGCTCGCCAAGTAAACCATGCCGGCCATTGCGGATCGCCTCGACTTTTACCCACCTCGCCCGCAAGGCACTGGGCGGGCGATGAGCTTGGCCTTGCTTGCTCATCTGTTCCTTGCAGGTGCGCTCACCTGGGGTGTGAGCTGGAAGCGCGAAGCCACTGTCACCACCGTGGAGGCCGAGCTATGGAGCGCCTTGCCTCAACAGGCCGCGCCCAAGTTGGTAGAAGTGCCACAGCCTCCAGCACCCAAAGCCGAGACACCTCCCGAGCCACCGCTGCCCAAAGCGCCAGCGATCACAGTGGAAAAAGAAAAGCCCAAACCAACGCCCAAGGCTGAGCCCAAACCTCAACCCAAGCCTGAACCTCAACCATTGGCCAAGCCCAATCCCGCGATCGAGGCCAAAAAGCTTGCTGAACAAAAAGAAGCTGAGCGCCTGAAAAACATCGAGCGCATCGCGGGCTTGGCCGGGGCAAGCGGCGCGCCCTCCGCTCAAGGCACAGCGGTGCAATCGAGCGGTCCAAGTAGCAGTTATGCAGGCCTGATAAAAGGCCGCGTCCGTCCCAATCTCGTGTTCCCGGGCAATGTAAGCGGCAATCCGATGGTCAGTGTTGAAGTGCGTTTGGCACCAGACGGCACCGTGCTTGGCCGTCCACGTGTGCTCAAACCCAGCGGCAACAAAGAATGGGATGAAGCCGTGGTGCGCGCTTTCGAGAAAACGGAAGTGCTACCCAGAGATGGAGGCAAGATTTGGTCGCCGCTCGTGATCGATTGGCGTGTCAACGACTAAGCTTTGTACTGAATCGTCAAACATCAGGGTTTTGCCTGATTTCGTTGCACGGCGCAAGTCAACCCACAGCCCCACACCCCGTTATAGTTACGCAGCTTCGGTTTTACCGAACTCAAAAACCATTCATCCACCCCTAGAGGAGTTGTACCATGTTGAAAAAACTGTTTGTTTTGTTTGCTATGTTCTACGCAGCGCTGTCTTTCGCAGCCGTTGATGTGAACAAGGCTACCGCCGCCGAACTCGACGGCATCAAGGGCATTGGCCCAGGCATTTCCACCAAGATCCTTGATGAGCGCAAAAAAGGCAACTTCAAAGATTGGAACGATTTCATCGAGCGCGTCAAAGGCGTGGGCGAAACCAATGCTGCCAAATTCTCCGCCGAAGGCATGACCGTGGGTGGCGCAAGCTACAAAGGC